>JBAUHR010000928.1:0-13673 GCA_049680385.1 Rubripirellula sp.
CGGCAATGTCGCGAAGCCAGGGTCCGACCAGTGGTAGGTAGAGAAATGCGTTGTCCATCATTCGAGACAATCTCGGGCGCGATCGCATGAACATCCACATCGCGGCAAAAGCGAAAGCGGCAGGAAACACAACCCAGTAGTAATTCAGCACTGCGCGGCTCATCGCGGTTACAACCTGCGTAACGACCGGCAAGTCGACACCACTGCTACCATAAACCGTTTCAAATTCGGGTACCACGACGACGCACATAAAGATCATCAATCCCGTGCCCGCCATCGAAATCAGAATCGGATAGCTGACCTTTTTGATGATCCGTTTTTTTAGTGCAACCTTGCGTTCCATGTGTTCGCAGACTCGCGCGAGTGCTTTTTCGAGCGAGCCACTGCGTTCACCGATGCGGATCTGTTGAACCTGCATTTTGTTGAACGTTCGTGGATAGCGTTCCATGCCAGTACTAAGCAGATCGCCAGCTTCAATCGTCATACGCAGCTTCGTGAGCACATGGCGATATTTCCGTGTCGACCGGTCGGCCGCTAGCGACGAGAGCGCCTTCGGTAGCGACAGCCCGTTTTCGAGCAACATCAGGATCATTCGCAACAAATCCGCCAGCGCCGCAGGCGGAACCCGCGTTGCATCGCCCGTCTTTTTCGGGCCAACCTGAATCGAATTCAGTTTGCGCAAGAAACCAATGACACCGCCAGAGGACGGGGCGTTGTTTTGGGATGCGTAGGAAGCGGATTTGGCGTACATCGTTTTCGTCTTACGTTGGATCGTCAGAAGCGACCGGCGGATTAGCCAGCAACTGTATCGTTGTCACGCCGTCCATTGGCAACACTGTTCGAATCCGTCGAGCGGCGATCGCCGCTTGTCTTAAAGTAAACCTCTTCGATCGAAGTTCGACCGGCGAGCGCCTGTTCTAGGCCCGCGCGAGACAGTTCGACCATTCCCGCGTCGATAGCCAGTTGATGTAGTTTCGAGTGCGGTACACCAGCCTCAATCGCCATCGTGATTTCGGGTGTAATGGGCATGATTTCAAAGATCGGAATCCGGCCCGAAAAACCACTGCCTAGACACTTCTTGCAACCTTCGCCGCGGTAAAATTTGGCATCACGCGGAACGTCCCCATCCGGGTCGATCGCATCGAGCAATTTCGTGTTTGCTGGCACGGCGACTTTGCAATTGTCGCAAACGCATCGCAGCAAGCGCTGGGCAACGCTGCCAAGCAGCGAGCCGGCGATCTTGAAGTTGTCGACGCCCAAGTCGCTCAGTCGCTGGACGGCTCCGACGGCGTCGTTGGTGTGCAACGTGCTGATCAGCAAGTGACCGGTCAACGCTGCCTGGATCGCAGTCGTTGCCGTTTCCGAGTCGCGGATTTCACCAAGCATGATCACGTCGGGGTCTTGCCGCATGATGAACTTGAGCGCATTGGCAAAGCCCATGCCGAATTCGTTATCGCTTTGCACTTGGTTGATGCCCGGCAAGCGAAACTCGACTGGATCCTCGACCGTAACGATGTTGCGATCGACACGGTTGAGGTACTGAAGCGCTGCATACAACGTGGTGCTCTTGCCGCTGCCCGTTGGTCCCGTCACGACGAACATGCCGTGTGGTTTGTCGATCATCTCGCGCAGCATTTCATAGTCGCGGCGCATCATCCCAATGTTGTCCAACTGGAAGGTTTTGCCACCTTCGTCGAGCAATCGTAGGACGAGCTTTTGACCGTCAACGGTTGGGATTCCGCTGACACGAAACCCAACTCGCTTGCCGTTTTCAAAGACGTTCAAGTGTCCGTCTTGGGGACGACGATTCTCCGTCGTGTCCATGTCGGCCATGACTTTGATTCGACTGATGACCGAATCCTCGATGTGATTGGGGATCGTCATCACTTGTTGCAGTTCACCGTCAACGCGGTATCGCACTCGCATTTCCGGTTTGTAAGGTTCAAGGTGAACGTCGCTGGCACCGGCCGTGACCGCTCCGGACAAGATGGCTTGAACCAGTCGCACCACCGGTGCATCTTCTTGTTCGGCAAGCATGATCGCTGCGCCGCTGTCGCCGGTTTCGGAAACCGTTTCTTGCAATTCCGTTAATTTTAGGTCGACAATCGTTTGCCGAGCCACGCTGCGGTCGTCGTACACGCGGCTGATTAGTGCGATGATGTCATCAGCCATCGCGACGATGGGGTGAATTTGATAGCCGGTCATCAGTTCGACTTCGGCGATCGTTTCGATGTCGTCGGGCGCGACCATTGCCAGAGTCATCGTTTTACCCTTGATGTCGATTGCGCCAGCTTGCTGGGTTCGTGCAAAGTCTTCGGGGATCAGCCTCGCGATTTGCGGATTGACGTTCGACGGATCGATGTCGATGTACGGGACTTCAAACTGTTCGGCCAGCGCATGACCAAGCTCGGCCGTCGACAGTAGCCGCTCGTGGACTAACCAGTCGCCGATCATGGCGCCGCGAGGCTTCGAAGTGAACGCCGCTTCCATTTGTTCGGCGGTTAGCGTTCCCTGTTCGACGAGCACATCACCGAGTCGTTTCATCGCGTCAATCCTTGAGGCTTCGTGGCTTGGTTTTTGGCCTGTTTGCGACCGGAGTGCGCAAACCGTGCTGCCAACAGTTGTTCGATCTTTTCTTCCATCACTGTCGGATCAAAGGGACTGATCAAGTAGTCTTGCGCGGTCGCGTGATGGGCTCGCTCGACGGTTTCTAGATTGGTGTCAAGCGAGATGACCAACACGGGTGTGTCGGCGATCGTTTGTTCACTGCGCGCACGCGCGATCCATTCCAATCCGTCGCCGTCTCGAATTTGCGTATCGATGATGATCAGATCAGGCGTCGCAATGCTGATCGACGCGTTGGCTTCTGACCCGGTTGGGACCGTTTCAACTTGGTAGCCCAGCAATTCGAGTCGGAACGACGTCAGATCAGCCAGGACCGGTTCGGCCAAGACTAATAGCAGTTTGATTCCGGATGAATTGAACATGTGGGGCACCTTTGGCGGTGAAGACGATAAAGTCGCTAGTGAAATGTAGGTCACGATGCGAGCTTGCAAAGCGGATCGGCAACCACAAGTCGGGGTAGATTCGTCGCAAGATCTCGGATCATGACGTGCAGCGTCGCATCACAATCGTTGTTACCGAAACAATTGGTTTTACCGGCGCGGATCGCTACCGTCGCGCAGCCTTGTTCTTTAGATCGGACACCGCCGGCGCTGTTGATAACGCACACTTGTGTACCTAGAGTTTTCGGTACAACAGCCAAAATCGCCGGATTGGTTTCTCCATTGTTTAAAGCCCTTTTCGCTTCGCTAAGGCTGGCCGTTGCCATCGTCTGCATCGGACTGAGTCTGGTTTTGGCTGGGCTATGGCTTGATCTGTTTGATCGGCCATTACGGATGGTGGCGTTCTTCACCGTTTCTGGAGTTGCTGTTTACTGGGTCTTTATTCTTGGCGTGATGCGCAGTTTCGAAGTCGCGCAAGTCGTGCCCGACCGTATTCGCGAGGCACTTGATACGCTGTCCGAAGGACTACTTGTGATCGATGAACGCGACCGCATTGTTTTGGCCAATGACGCGTTCAGCCGTATGGTGGGGATCGACCAAGAACACTTGATTGGACGCCGGCCAGGTTCGCTTGCGTGGGTTTGCAGCGCAGTCGCAGGCGATGAAAACTACCCGTGGTTACGAGCGATCGAGCATCACGAGCCCCAGATCGAACAGTTGCTGCGTTACAAACGTCCCGATGGCGTACTTCGATTCTTTTCGGTCAACGCGTCGCCCGTGTCGGGTGATGACCAAAAGACGCGCGGAGCCCTATCCACTTTTCGCGATGTCACGGCATCGGAAGAATATCGGGCTCAACGCGAACACTCGCTCGCGATGCTGCGGACCAGCCGAGATGAAATCAGCAACAAGAATCGCGAACTTCAAATTCTGGCTTCGAAAGATGCGTTGACGGGCTGCTTGAATCGTCGTGCCTTTTCCGAAGCCTTTGACGAAGTTTGGCAAACGATGCGGTCGACTGGCCAGGCGGTATCCTGCTTGATGATCGACAACGACCATTTCAAGAATGTGAATGATACCTATGGGCATCCCATCGGTGATGAGGTGCTACGCCAAGTCGCCGGCATCTTGAACGATCAATTCACGTCACCCACCCTGGTTTGCCGATACGGCGGCGAGGAATTCTGTATCGTGATGGCCAATACCGGCATCGAAGAAGCGATCGAACGAGCTGAACGGGTGCGGGCGTCGATCGAAGCGGTTCAATTGGCTGCCGAGCCCAAATTGCGTTTGACCGCTAGCATCGGCGTGTCCGAAACACGCTTTGGTGCCGCCTCGCCGCAAGCCTTGATCGCCCAGGCCGACGAGTGCCTGTACCGAGCCAAGGATGGCGGACGCAATCAGGTGATTGCGTTCGATTCGTGATGACGGCTGTTTGCGATTGCGTTTCGATCTCGCTATCTCGCCAAGAACAATCGCTTCGACAATAGCCTTGGTCCGCGGATGTCCAGTTCGATTTGATCGTCCTCGCTGGCTACGTCATTGCCAGGGGTACTGTCGATGTCGAATTGGTCCGCCTCGATCACGGCGACCGGAACAGTCTTGAATCCACGCGTGTCAACGATGGCTCGCACGATCAGCGATGCGGTTTGTCCGACACCGACGGAACCAATTTCCCAGCGACCACTGGCGGCGTCATAGGTGCCGATGCTTGGCGTTGCCGAGACGACCGAAAGCCCGTCGGGAATCACGACCGACGTGACCACGCCGGTCGCCCCGGTGTTGCCCGTGTTGTCGGTGAAGAACGACAACTCGATTTCGTCGCCTTCGACGGGTTCTTCGTTATCGACGGTCGCGCGAACTTCCAAGTCGATGACGACCGGCGTCACTTGTACGCTGGCGATGTCGTCTTCGCCGTCCAGGCCGTTGCCCGGTGTGCTGTTCGGGTCAAACTGTCGAACCGAGATCACTTCGGCGACATTGGTTTGCGGCATTGGCGAGGTGGCGCGAGCATCGATTTGCAGCGTGACAGCCGAACCGGATGGCAAGCTGGGAACGGCCCAGGTACCAGTGGCCGAATCATAAGTGCCCCCCGAAGGGTTCGCAGAAACAAACGTCAATCCGGCCGGTAACAAATCTCGGACGCTGGCGTTGGTCGCGATATTCGGCCCCGCGTTGGTCAGCGTCAACACGAAGCTGATCACTTCGTCTTGCGTCGGCGAAGCATTGTTGACCGTTTTGGTTAGCGATAAATCGGCGACTTGCGTCGTGAAGGTCGCGCTGGCTTGGTCGTCTTCGCCGGCGACGCCGTTGCCGGGCGTGCTGTCACGATCGACTTGGTCGGCGGCCGTGATTTCAGCCGTGTTGGTCACGCCAAGCGTGTTACCGACGGTCGCGTTGATGGTTAACGTTGGTGTAACGCCAACCGCAACCGAACCGACGTTCCACACACCACTTGCCGAGTTGTAACTACCCTGGCTAGCGACAAAATTTTCGAACACGAGTCCTTCCAGAATGCGATCGGTAACCGCAACACCGGTCGCGTCGGTGGGGCCATCGTTGGAAAGCGTCAAGGTGTAGGCGATCGAGTCGCCGACGTTGGGCGTCGAATCGTCGATCGTTTTGGTGAGTGCCAAATCAACCAACTGCGGCGTCAGTGAAACACTGGCTTGGTCGTCTTCGCCATCGACGCCGTTGCCGGGCGTGCTGTCGGGATCGAATTGGTTGCTGGTGATGATTTCAGCCGAATTGGTCCGCTCGGTTTGCGCGATGACGGTGGCGCGAATTTCTAAACGCGCCGTTGCACCGGAGGCGATCGAATCGACGGTCCAGATTCCAGTCGCGGCGTTGTAGTTGCCAACACTTGGTGTCGACGATACGAACGTCAATCCGGCTGGCAACACGTCGCGAATGGTGACACCTGTGGTCGTGTCCGGGCCAGCGTTGGCAAGGGTTACGGTGAACGTGACATCGTCACCGACATTGGGGGCAACGGTATCGACAGACTTGGTCAGCGACAGATCAGCGCTGGCCGGCGTGATGGAAACCGCCGCATAATCGTCTTCCGTTTCGATGTTGTTGCCCGGGGTGCTGTCCGAATCGAACTGGCCGGCGGCGGTGATTTCGGCCACGTTGGTCAGTGTGTCAAACCGATTGACGGTGGCGACTAGTTGCAGCGTCGCCGCGCTGCCCGATGCCAAGTCGCCGACGTTCCATCGGCCGGTGGTGGCGTTGTAGTTGCCCGCCGAAGGAGTGCTGTCGACGAACGTGAATCCATCGGGAAGCAGGTCCGTGACGACCACGCCAGTCGCATCGGAGGGGCCGCCGTTGCGTGTTAAGATGGTGAAGGTCACCGCGTCGCCGAGACGCGGGCGGCTTTCGGAAACGGTTTTCTCAAGCGACAGATCCACGACGGGCGGCGTGACGGTTACCGATGCCTGGTCGTCTTCGGTTTCGACGTTGTTGCCGGGCGTCGAATCGGGGTCAAACTGGCCCGCCGCGGTAACTCGGGCGGTGTTTGTCTTGGCACCCTGATTCGTGACGGACGCGTTGATGCCTAGCGTGACGGTGCCGCCGATGGGAATCTGGCCGATGGTCCAGATGCCGGTGGTGGCGTCATAACTGCCTGCGCTAAGCGTCGTCGAGTTGAACTGCAAACCGTTGGGCAACAAGTCGGTGACTTCAACACCGCTGGCCGCTTGCGGTCCGTCGTTGGTGACTTGGACTTGGAACGTGATGACATCGCCAACATTCGGCGAATCGTTACTGACCGTTTTGGTTAGCGACAGATCGGCGACCGGTGTGCTGAACGAAACTGACGCTTGGTCGTCCTCGGTTGCGACATCGTTAGCGGGTGTCGAGTCGGTGTCGGGCTGATCCGCCGACGTGATTTCAGCAACGTTGATCGCGTCGGTCAGGACTTGGTCGACTCGCGCGAATAGTTCAATCGTTGGCGAGACGGTCGTGTTGATCGTTCCGACTGTCCAGACTCGGTTGGTCGTGTTGAAACTTCCTTGGCTTGGCGTCGCACGCAAGAACGTTAACCCGGCTGGCAAACGATCCGTCACATTCACGCCTGTCGCATCGTTCGGGCCGGCGTTTGAAACCGTGATCACGAACGAGACTTCATCGCCGACGTTCGGAGTCGAATTGCTGATCGTTTTGGTTAGCGAGAGATCGATCTGTTGTCCTTGGATCGACACCGACGCGATGTCGTCTTCTTGCGAGTCACCGTTGCCGGGTGTCGAGTCGGGGTCGACTTGATCCGATGCGATGACTTCAGCGGTGTTGGTCGCCAGGCTGTTCGTGTTGGTCGTCGCCGTAATCATTAGCGTTTCCGACGTGCCCAGTCCAATCGACGGAATCGTCCAAATGCCGGTTGCTTGGTCATAGTTGCCAGTGCTGGCGTTTGACGAAACAAATGTGGTTCCGGCTGGCAAGTTGTCACGGATCTGTACGCCGGTCGCGGTGTCGGGGCCGGCGTTGGCAACAACGACCGTGAAGGTGACATTCTCGCTAACGTTGGGTGATGCGTTGTTGACGGTCTTGGTCAGTGACAGGTCGGCGCTGGCCAACGTGAACGCGACCGAGGCTTGGTCGTCTTCGGTGGGAACGTTGTTACCCGGCGTGCTGTCGGAATCAAACTCGTTGGCTGCGATCACTTCGGCCGTGTTGGTGGCGGCGGCGGCGTCCACACGAGCGCGCAGGGTCAACGTCGCGGGCGAATTGCGGTCGAGCGTCGCGATCGTCCAGTTGCCGTTGGCGGGTGTGTAGATGCCACTGCTTTCGGTTGCACTGATCAAGGTCAAACCCGTCGGCAACGCGTCTCGCACGATCACGCCGGTGGCTTGGTCGTCACCCGAGTTCGTGATTGTGACCGTGTAAACGACTTCGTCACCTATGTTGGGCCGCTGCACGTCGATTGTCTTCGTCAGCGCCAAGTCAATCGACGGCGGATCGACGGTGACGGATGCTTGGTCGTCTTCGGCGGCGATGTTGTTGCCGGGTGAACTGTCAGGGTCGAATTGGTCGACCGCCGTGATTTCAGCGGTGTTGGTGGTGGCTGCGAACGAGTTCACTTGCGCGCGGATGGTTAGCGTTGGCGTCTCGGCGATCGCAACATCGCCAATCGTCCAACGACCGGTAGCGTCAACGTAAGTACCGGCGTTCACGGTCGAACTGATCACGGTCAGCCCGGCGGGCAACAGGTCCGTAACGACAACGCCCGTTGCTGTGTCGGGACCGACGTTGGTGACCGCGACCGTGAATAAGACTTCGTCGTTGACGTTGGGGCGGTCGTTGTCAACGGTCTTGGTCAGACTCAAATCAGCCACCGGCGTCGTGATCGTGACGGACGCTTGGTCGTCTTCGGTGGCGATGTTGTTGTTCGGCGTGCTGTCGATGTCGGTTTGGTCAGCAGCCGTGACTTCGGCTGTATTGGTGACCGAACCAGTTTGATTGACAACAGCAGAAAGCGCCAGCGAGAGCGTTTCGTTGGTGGCGATGTTGGGGATCGTCCAAATGCCACTAGTCGTGTTGTAGTTTCCTCGCTGAGGCGTCGCTGTTGCCAGCGTCAATCCGGCCGGCAGAACGTCGCGAATCGCAACGCCGGTGGCGGCGCTGGGACCGGCGTTGGTGACTTCGACTGAAAAGACAATCGTGTCGCCGACGTTGGGTGAAGCGTTGCTGACGGTTTTGGTTAGCGACAGGTCGATCGTTTCGGCCGATACCGCGACCGAGGCTTGGTCGTCTTCGGCATCGATGTTGTTGTTCGGCGTGCTGTCCGGATCGAAGACATCGGACGCAGTGATTTGCGCTGTGTTGGTTTTTGGGCCGACGCTGGTGACCCGGCCAGTGATGGCTAAAGTGACGGGCGTTCCGACAGCGACCGACCCAATGGTCCAAATGCCGTTAGTGTCGTTGTAACTGCCCGTTGCCGTTGATGATCGGACGAACGTGACGCCCGTTGGCAGCACGTCGGTGACGGCCACGCCGGTTGCGGTCGCGGGCCCCGCGTTGTTAACGGTGACGGTGTAGATGACTTCTTGATTCAGGTTTGGCGTCGCATCATCGACGGTTTTCGTCAAACTCAAATCGGCTTGTTCAAAGTTGGCAAAGTCGGGCGCTGTTTTGACGACCGTGCCGACGGCGCCAAGCACCTCGGCGGCTCCGTTGACGTCGGCGGCTCCGTTGATTTCCAGTTCGATTGCACCGACGTTGGTGAAGTCGGCGCCGCCACCGGCTGCGGCCGTGAACTGAGAAAACGGGATGAACTCGGCCGAGAGGAACCCGCCCGATGTGGCTGGGATCGGCAGCGTGGTGGTGCTAAACCGTGTCGCAGTTCCAGCCACATTATCGTTGCTGTAGATCCGCAGCGTCGCCGTGCCGCCAGCCAAGTCGGCGCGGACTTGAAGCTGGACGCCTGCGGCGCTGGCGGCCAAATTGACGCCGCTTAGTCCATTGTCGTCGATCAACGTAGCGTCATTGTCGGGACCGTCCCAAACGATTCGCCGCGGACCTTGCCCGGTCGCTAACGAATCAAAACTCAACTGGTTCGGCAACAGCGGATCATCGATGCTCAATTGGACCGCGCCATTGACGCTGGTCTTATCAACGATCAACTCTCGCTCGCCTCCGATTGCTTCGGTGGCCGGTGTCGTGGCAATCGCAATGACGGGGCCATCGCCGCTGGTCTCGTCGCGAGCTTCTTGAGCAGTCTGGTCGAACGAGTCAATGTTGGTCGTGATCCGGCCTTTGACATCGTCGTCCGTGATCGTGATCAGTGGCGATACCGATCGCTGAAGCGTGTGCCCTGAAACGGTCTGTGCGGGCTGCAGAACGAAATAGTTGCCTGCGGTCAGACGCGTGAAGGTGTAGTTGCCATTGGCGTCGGTCGTCGCCGATTTGACTTCGGTGTCGCCAGTCCCCGGTTCAAACAACCCGTCACCATCGTCGCGGTAAACGGCAAGCGACGCGCCGGCGACTTCTTCACCCACATCGAATCCGTTGCCCGCAAAGTCATCGAACACGCGCCCGGTGATGTCGGCCAGATCCGTCGCCGCGACCAACAAACGACGATTCTCGAGCGATTCGATTCTCGGACGGAACCGAGCACTCGGTGCCTGACCAGACCCGTGACTTGTTGAACAGATTTGACGAAAGAGAGACTCGCGAAGCAGCCGTAAACGCCGTTTCATGACCGGTTTTTCCCAAAAAGTCTTGTTGAACGCCGCAGATACACGGCTCAAGACTCATTGGTTTGTCACAACCGGCTCGGTAAAACAAGCACCCTAGGAGAGAAAGGGGGAAGGGGCTGACTCTTTCGGCGGTCAAGCACCGTGTGATTCACGGAAAATCGCGTCACCTTGGTGCGTCAGCTTTCCTATTTGCGGATCATTTTGACAACAGTTGCTTTATCAAAACCGCTGCTCAGAACCACTGCTTAGAACCCCTGCTTAGAATCTCAATTCAGCACCCAGGTTCAGCCCGTGTGCCCAGTATTGGTTTTCGACGGGCGTGAACAATGGGCGCAGGCCATCGGTGACCGCTGGCGTGCCTTCGGGTGGCAGCAGATTGCTGTTCACGTCGGTATCAATTTGGTCACCGGCACGGACAACGTTGGGAAAGTACACCATCGTGTAGCCGACTGTCGCGTCTAACCAATCTGTCACGCGAATGCCAAGCGTGAAGCCGACTTCGGGGATCATGGTAAACTCGTCGCGTTCGAACTTGCCAATGTTGGTGCGTTGGGCGTACAAGCCACCGGCGTAATTCTCGGTCACACCGTTTTCCGTGATCGCTGTGTTGCCACTGATATCAATCGTTTGGCTGTTGTTACCGACCGCGACACGGAGCAACGATTCAAGCCAAGCGCGTTTGAAGTTTGCCTGGTGGACGACGCCCAACTGCAAACCGTTGAATTCGTTCTTGGTTCGAAAGCGTTCGTTGATCGCGATCGTACCTGGTGCCGTGATGATTTCGGACGTCAGATTTTCGGTGAATCCGAGGCTGTCATCCAATCTCAGATACCGATAGCCCACGATCCAATCGATGCGGTCGGATTCACCGTTGGCGTTGCAAATTCCAATCGGACACAGCCCGGCTCGCCCATTGATCAAGAACGACTTGAAATCAGTGTTGGATGTCACGCCGACGGATCCCGAAACTGAATTGGGGAAGGAAACCAACTGAGCGGTTTCGAATCCACGGCTAATGTCGAAGAACGGTCGTGCCAGAATTTGCGTGCCATTGCTGGATCCGCGGTATCCATCGTTTTGGTCGCCCAAGAGCTGAAAGTACTCGCCTTCGATCGCAACGGTTCCTTGGGGCGTCAGCCAAAAACCCGAACGAAGTCGAATCCCGCTCGTTGAATCGTTGTTGATTTCACCGCCACCGAACAAAGTGCTCGTCCCCGGCTGTCCGAGAACACCGGCGCGAGTTTGGGGCGTACCGCTTGGGCTAGTCGTCACCAGTGCTGGCACATCCATGCCTTCGGTCCACCAATGCAGGTAGTCCGCTCGCACCCACAATCGATCAGCGATGGCCATGGGGCCTGGCATGATATTGCCGAAACCGCCGTTCCCACCGAATCCGTTTCCGAGTGATGGAATTCCGCCACCGAACCAGCCACCGGCCTGAGCGAGGTTGCTGGCATACGGATCGCCACCACCGTACCCAGCCGGCGCGTACGAGTTGTTCACGACGACGGGGCCGGGGCCAAGACTCGGGTAGTTTGATTGTGCCAAGGCATGCGTAGCCGTAAACGCAAGTGCGCTTACAAACAAAACAGCGGCGACAATGGATTGACGAGGACTCAAGCGGATTCTCCTCTGACTTTCTTGCAAATTTCGTCGAGTTTCATTCAAGAAACTCGGCGTTTGAACCGGACGGTCCTCAATTCCAGGCCCTCGCGTCAAGACGAAAACCACTTCATCAGTCCGGACCCGTCATTTTGACTGTAGGGATTGTGCCGCATTGGACGATCACTCCGGATAAGCGGGTGAGCGCTCTTCGGAGGCCCGTGTCTGAGTCCGAATTACTCTCGGTATAAAGGGTGGTCGCGAATGCGCCGCTTCATAGCTTTCTACTTTTCGGTGGCTGTCATCGCAGTCGGTTTTGTGTCTGCGGTCTCGGCCCAACAAGCCGGCAGTCCTCAATTGCGAAAGCTGGCTGTTCCGGCGGAGCACGCCAAGTCGATCGCGACGAAGCTGAGTCTTCAGTTTCGCGAGATCCCTGGCGTTCGAATTGCGTCCGACGAGCAGAACAAACAGCTTGTCGTGATGGCACCCGAAGGCATGCAGCAAAACATTGCACGCGAAGTGCAATCGATGTTGGCGTCGCACGTCCAAGCGAGCACATCGCCCGAAGGACGATCGCCGCTTAGCGTCGCTCTGAAGCAAATCACGTGGCGTGAATTCGAAGACGATCTTCAGAATTTGTCCGACACACCGCTTTCGGTCACGACCAGCCGCAACGGTGAACGGGCTGCCTTCCAATTGGTGGCTGTTCCCATCGGTGGGACGACCGTCGAAGTCGATCGTCGTAACAACTCGGTAACCGTCATCGCTCCGACGCCATCGATTCCTGGTTGGGAAAAGATGATCACAACGTTGGACCAAGGTCGCACTGGCACCGATGCCATCACCAGTGTGCTGCGGCTCAAGAATGCAGAGCCCGCACCGGTGCAACGTGCGATTCGATTGCTCAAAGACTTAGAAAGTCGACCAGGGCAAACGATGGCTGCGGCACAGGTTGGCAATTTGTCGCCGTTTCGTAACGCTGTTTTCCAACAACCAGCCGGCGGCCAAATTGGTGACGCGCAAGGCGCCGCAACCGCAGACGTTCCCGCCGACATCCCGTCCGACGAAGGCGGCGCCGGTGTGATCGGCGACACTCAAATTCAGTTCGTTCCGGAACTAGGCACGATCATCATCCGTGGTGCCAAACGAGACGTCCAGCGTGTCATGGATGTGATCAAGCAAATCGAAGACCAAAGCGAAGTCACCAAGCCAGATATCGAGGTGGCTCAATTGCTGCACGCCGACAGCAATGCCGTCGCCGCGCTGTTGCAACAACTTTACACGGACGTTTTGTCGGCTCGCCAAGGCGAAGTCAGCATCACTTCGTTGGATTCGCCCAACGCACTGTTGCTGATCGGTCGCACCGAAGCGATCAAGAGCTTGAAAGAATTGATTGCCAAGATCGATACGCCAGTTGCCGAATCGAGTCGCTTACGCGTATTCCGTTTGCAGCATGCCTCGGCCGTCGACGCCGAGCAATCGATCCAAGCGTTCTTTGCGGATCGACCAGGTGCCGGTGACGATTTGCGTCCGGCACTAGGCCCAAGGGTCCGCGTGCTGGCCGATTATCGAACCAATTCGTTGATCGTCAGTGCCGCCCCGCGTGACTTGGAAGAAGTCACCCGCTTGGTCAATGACTTGGACGTTCAACAAATCACGGCGCAAAGCCAAATCAAGATCTTTCCGTTGTCCAATGCCGTTGCCGAAGACCTAGCACCCGTGCTGCAGTCGGCAATCAATGGCGAAGGCGAAGGCGGAACCGACGACAATATCACGCGTCCATCCACCACGCTGTCGATCGTCAGTATCGATTCGGAAAACAGCCAACTGCTCGACTCGGGAATCCTTGCCGGCACCGTGATCACGGCCG
>JBAUHR010000929.1:0-11971 GCA_049680385.1 Rubripirellula sp.
AGGAACCGCGGTCACCCGTATTTTCACGCCAGCAAACGCATTGATCGCTCAGGTCGTCGACGTCACCGCATTCAACGATTCCTTGTTTGAGGGACCGCACAGTGGGCTGATATCGATCTCAGTCAGCTCCATCGACACGGCCTATAATGGGCTCACGCTTGCGAGCTTTTCCTCTGCCATCATTGATGATGACACAAGCAAGACGCTGACACTGGCTGGCGAAGTAGAAGAGTTTATCGGCCCAGGAACCTACAACTTCGATTTCTACGTCACCGCAACTGGTGGAACACAAGAATTAAGATCCTGGAACATTCCGTTTGCGTTTGATCTACCGGGTGCCACGTTTAGCGGGTCTCTCGCCGACTTCCAACCAAACGCCGCCTTTTCTCAAGAAGCCGTTGCACCGCTCAACTCTCCCTTCACTGCTGACTTCGGGCTAGCAGGATCCGTTGGCCAAATGACCTTAGTCGAAGGGCAGCCTGTTAGTCTCTTCACGATCAGCTTGGTGGTCGATGAGACGGCATCGATAACAACGCTGACTGAAATTGGACAAGTGGTCAGCAGTGGATTCGATGCGAACTTCTTCGCATTTTTTGACGAGAACAATCAACGGATACCGACCGAATCGATAGTTGTCGGAAGTGGTTTCTCCCTCGCTCCTGATCTAATTCCGCCAACGATCACCGACGTAAAAATCGCGGGAAGCGGCTGGAGCTCCGCTTTCTTGCAGTTTAGCGACCCTGGATTCTCGGAAGGCGTATCATTGCCCGGCGCTGATCAATTGAAAAATCTCGCTTGGTCAAATCTAGATACAATCGTTGTTGAATTTAGCGAAGAGGTCCAACAACAAGGCGGTACAGACGTTGGCTTGGGGAACCTCTCGTTGATGGGGCTTAACATCCCGGATTACAAATCAACCATTGGATTATCGACATCCTATTCCAACGGTGGTGGATCTGGTCCCTACCTACTAACCATCAGCCTTTTAGGTGGTGAGACGTTTGGGCCAGAAAAACTACTGCTTGCGATTAGCGATACTGTTCAAGACACGGCCGGCAACTCGCTCGACGGAGAATGGGTCGACTCGGCAAGTGAGGTTTCGGGTGATTCAACTGAAGGTGGGGACTTCAATTTCCGCATCGACCTGCTTCCTGGTGATGTTTCCAACGACGACTTCCTGTTGGGTGATGACATCGACTTGATCGCAGCTCAGCAATTCACGTTTGCCGGTGGACCTGAATACAATCCATTTTCGGATATCAACGGCGATGGATTCTTGTTGGGTGACGATACGGACTATGCCTCCGTGTCGCAGTTCACATTCTTACCTTTCGGCGTTCCGGCTCCACCGCCATCCACCAGTGCAAGTGCAGGCAGCCCGAAATCCGTGCTGCTTCCTTTGCTCGGCGACGAAAAAGTGGCTTGGTCCGAGATGGTGGATGAATTACTCGACACAACAGGAAAATTGTTTTAAGACATTGAGCTCCGCCGACCGCAGTGTTGCTGACTTCCACGGCCATCGTCAGGCAGTCGGGTGAAGTTCATTTCTTGTTGCAGTTTGAAGACAACGAAGCCAGGGTCCAGTGCGTAAAAACAGCCGTGACACTTTGGTGCTTCCACCGGGACCAGAAAGCTACGTTTCCGACGAGTACTTTGTCACCGTCAACGACAACTAGATTGTCGACGTCGCCGGCAACGTTCTGCCGTCCCAGTTACTGGGATCTTTCCAGTTGCAAGTCGGCGTCGTTGGCTAAGACCGCGGGTTCGAGACGGAGCGTTAGCTACGCATATAATTATCGTTGCTGGAACCCCATTCCGCTATCCATTCCGCCGTACCCCATATCCCCGCCTCCATATCCTTCGCTGCCGCGGCCAATGCCTTGCAGATCGTCCAATTGCAACAGGCCTTCGGCGGCTAGTTGAACACTTTGCAGTTGCAGTTGAACAACACGGTCCTTCGCGGCCGTGCGGCGTTTCAAATCGCTTTCAAGTTCAGCCAAACTGTTGCGCAGTCGTTCGATATCCTTCTGACGCTGGCTCATCATCCGGTCGTAACGCTGCTCGAACGCTTCGCGAATGTAGCCCTGCAAGGTGCTCTTGTTTTCAGGCGTTTTGGCTTCCTTCAGCATCTCGATCGCACGCGGCAGATTGGCGCGGAAAAGCTCATCTTGGTCTGGCAACTGCTCAACTTCCATAGACATTCCCATTCCCATATCCACATCCATGCCCATGCCCCCCATTTCCATGCCGTCGTCGATCGGCTGGTCAAACGGATTGTAAATGCTCGGCGCATCCTGCGACCAAGCCGTGGTGGCCGCGAAGCACAGGCACAGAGCGAGTAAACGTTGCATAGGTAGCTCCTAGTTTGAATCGAGTGAAGAGTTTGTTGTCATCTTTGCCGAGACATTTGAATCATGGTTTCCAAACGATCGACTTCATCTTGCCAATTTGAATTGCGCAATTGAGTAACGGGAACGGCAAAGACGGAATCAGCTCGTTTCAACCGATCAGCCAGTGCCTCGATCCGTTCGATACGGCTTTCCAATTGCCGAGAATCGAGCATAGCCGAGCTTTCAATTTGACTAGCCGCTTGAGCGATGTAGGGGCTAATCGAAATTTCCGCAGGCCGCTGGCCACCGGACTGCGATTGCTGGTCGAGTAGATCCAAAGGCTCAACGAACCGAACCGTCCTGCCACCCGAATCGAGCATCAACCACGACGTCGCAAGACCGACGATGCCCACAAACACAACAAGACTGCACGCCATCAACAATCGGCGTGTCCCCTTTTTCATCGGCCTTCTCGCGGTTTGCCCTGCCTCGACTTGGGCTTGCGATTTCTTCAGCGCGTCAATCACGGCATCACAATCAGCAGGACGTTTCGATCTGGGGCGACTGAGCAACCGCTGGACCAGCCCCACAAACGCGGGCGGCAGATCGTCGCGATGCGTCGCCAATGAATCCACGTCATCCGTGACAATCCGATGCAGCACGGCGAGCGTGTTTTCCGATTCAAACGGCGGTTGTCCGATCGCCAAAAAGTAAAGCAGACAACCGAGACTGAACAAATCGCTTTGGTGATCGACGTTCTCGCCGCGCGCCTGTTCGGGACTCATGTAATTGGGCGTACCCGCGATGATGCCCGTTTGCGTTAACGTCACCGAGTCAGCCGCGCGTGCCAACCCGAAATCGGTCAGCCAGATGCGGTCGACATTTTCACCCACCATCACATTGCCCGGCTTGATGTCGCGATGAACCAGCCCGCGACGGTGCGCGGCCGCCAAGCCTTCGGCTAACTGACCGGCGACTCGCAAAATCGTCGCGACATCCGGCGGCCCGTTTGACACAACCCATCGCTGCAACGTCATCCCGGGCACGTAACGCATCACCAAGTACGGCAGTGTCGCGTCGGCTTCGACGTTGTAAATCGGAATCACGTTTTCATGCGCGACGCTGGCGGCGGACTGGGCCTCGCGAGCGAATCGCTGTCGTGCGGGTATCGACGCAGCCCACTCGGGTGCCAAGACCTTGATCGCGACCGTCCGATGCAGGTCACTATCGTGCGCTCTTAGCACAACGCCCATCCCGCCACGGCCAAGCACCGACTCGACTTCATAGCGACCGATCCGGCCAAGCATCTCGGGATGAGTCGGCGTTTCCAAGAAACTCAGGTCGATTGGCGGCAAAGGATGTGACGCATCCAACATCGATGCGCCGTCGGCTGAAATCGACAACCATTCTTTGGCATCGTCCCACCACTGGGCTTCGCCGCCCAATTCGGCCAGCGTTTGTTGGCAGCGAACGCAACTTTCAAGATGGCTAGCGATCGCTTCGACGTCGTCACCAGGATCGATGCTTTGCTGGACGAATGCGTGCAAAAGGGATTCATCACAGTTCATGACGACACCTCGCCTGAGGAATCCTGGTCAGCGAATTCCCTATCAGCGGTATCCCTATCAGCGGTATCCGTCCATGCAGTGACTGCCTTACGCAACCGTGACATCACTCGGCTGCGGGCGACGTAGATCATCCCTTCATGCATTCCCAAGTCGGCGGCAACCTGCTTGACGCTGTCGCCTTGGACATGAGTCCGATAGAAAGCCTGCCAGGTTGGATCACTCACCTGACAACGCACGTTCTCGGCCGCCCAAGCAAAGACCTGTCGTTTTTCATTCCAGTCCCAAAGACTGGCCGATGGTGTGTCGTCGGCCTGTTGGTCCAACCATCGGTGAACGTCGGTATCGCCGCTGCCGGATTCTTGACGCGATCGACTGGCTAAATGATCAGCCAACTTGTTGCGAGTGATCGTGGACAGCCAGCGGCGAAAACTACTGCCTTGTCGATCATCCGAAAAGTTGCTGATCGATTTGGCGACCGCCAGCAAAGTTTCTTGGACCACTTCGCGCGCATCGGCTTCCTGCAGCCCCCAACGCGACGAGAGCCGAAATAGCATGGGTTCGTAAACCTGCAAAAATTCAGCCCAAGCCAAATCGTCGGCCGGGTCGCTCAATCGCAGGATCAAGCTCGCTCGTGTCTCTGGACTAATCACGTCAAGTAGGTCTCCTGGGGCTATCATTTTAAGCCACCGAGAAACCTTGCACGAAAAACCAAAACAATTTCGTTTTTGCGATGAGCGGAAAATAGCTCCGACATTCACAAGCTCAACACCACCTTCCCGCTTGCGGGAAGGCCGGACGCAGTAGCGGCCGGGGAGGGCCGTATAAAAATCTCTCCAACCGCTAGCGATTCGTGATCCACAGCGACTGATAGGGAGTCAATTCCAGCACACTCGTTTGATCGTCAAGCCGCAAACCCGATATTGCGTCGTACCAGGCGTCGGTGGAAATCAGATTCAGATCCGACAGCCGCAACTCTTGAACTTGGCTTGTCATGTTGTACACACAGAAAATACTCTGGCTGCGATCGGTGCTCTGGCGCCAAAAGGCAAAGAACGGTTCGCCAAGCTGAAGCGTGAACTGCGTCGCGTTCGGGTGGAAAGGTGCATGACGACGACGCAGTTGCATGCGACGTGTCAGCTCGCGAAAGACTTGGGCGTGGACCGACTGATCATCGCCCAAGCGCTCTTGCAAATCCGACCAATCCCATTTGTGTCGATTGATGCTACGGTTCTGCCCCGATGCTACGACTCCATCAAGATCGTTGCCCGTCCCAAGCAGGCTGTGAATGTAGAACGCAGGGATTCCTTCTAATCCCATCATCACCGTTTGCGAACACAGAAACCGTTCGACCTGCCACTCGTCCGTTCCAGCAACCGTCCCCTGCAGCGCATCGAACAACGCCACGTTCAGTTCATAAACGCGTTCGCCGCCACTCTCGGTACGACGTGTCGAAACCTTGCCACCGAAACGGCGCACCGTTTCAACGAGCTGCAATTGTTCTTCGTCCGACAACAGACCTTCGGCTGGCCGCATCCCGATTCCGTCGTGCGATGCAGTGAAGTTCAAATAGGTGCACCCCACCGGCGCCGGCGGCATGCTCATCATCCATCGTTTCAGATACTCCGTTTTCCCCGTCAACAATGCGTGTACCAACAGCGGCGCGAGGCTGAAATTGTAGATCACATGCGCTTCGTTGCGATTACCAAAGTAAGTCAGGTTCTCGTGGTTGGGAACGTTGGTTTCGGTGATCAACAACGTGCCCGGCGCAAGCGAATCGGTGACCGTACGGATCAACCGTACGACCTCGTGAGTCTGCGGCAGATGGATGCAACTTGTCCCGGATTCCTTCCACAAAAAACCAATCGCATCGAGCCGGAAAATACTCACGCCCTGTTGCAAATACAGCCGCACGATTTTCAGAAACTCGAGCAAGACCTGTGGATTGCGAAAATCAAGATCGACTTGATCGTGGCTGAAAGTACACCAAACATGTTTCAACCCATCGGCCGTTTCGGTCGGGCGAAGCAGTGGTGACGCACGAGGCCGAACGACCGCCGACAAATCGTCACCCTCGCTGGCTTCCATGAAATACGTCGCGCCTGGTTCGGTACCGGCACAGTAGTTTTGGAACCACTGGCTTTGCGACGAACAGTGGTTGATGACGATATCCGCCATCAAACGATAGTGATCGGCAATTCTTGAAATCCCCGACCAGTCGCCCAGCCCCGGGTTGACCTGAGCGTAGTCAATCACGGCAAAGCCATCATCCGAACTAAACGGACAGAACGGCAACACGTGAACAGCCGAAACGGCGTCCTGCAAATGTTGACTCAAAAACTGATAGAGGGTTTCAAGCGGTACCGCATCTCCGTCGACGATCGAATCGCCGTACGTGATCAGCAAACAATCTTGCTCGGACCACAACTGATTCAGTGGAAGCGGGATCTGTGGTCGGAAATCATCAAAAATCGCGATGACCGAATCAGCAAGTTCTTCAGCGCTGGCATCGGGATACAAGAACTGAAGGTGCTGACAAAGTTGCGAGCGGATATTCGGTTCGTTTTGACTAGCAGGTGAAACCATCGAAGTTACTACTTGATGCTGAGTTGGTTACGTTCGCTTGAATCGCAAGTGCCTGGTTTAGGTATCGATCAAGCGTTGTCCGCTTCGACCGCACCTAGCAACATGTCATAGATGTCGGGCACCGCGCTGGTCACACGCGACCAGTTGTGAATGAAAGGACTTTCATCGGGGCGGTTCAAGAACTCGTCGCCCGCCGCCACGATCACTCGGCTAAACAGCTCGACGGTCGCTTCTTCCCGGTGACGATCCAACGTCAACCCGCTCATCACAGCGTCATTGTGATAGTGATCAACAACGTCGAGCGCGGTGCGATAGTAACAAGCCTTCAGCGTCCGAAGCATTCCGCTGCTGATCACGACACCCTCGACCGCTAACTTACGAATGAACGCTTTGCAAATGTCATTCGCCATGCGGTGCAGACCGCCGCTGGCGTCGTCTTCGGAAATCGTTTGATGCTTGTGGTCATACGCATCCGCAATGTCGACTTGGCAAATGCGGTTCAGATTGCAGTTACGGTACATTTCCGAAAGTGTGCCGATTTCCAGTCCCCAGTCACTCGGGAAACGCAGCGACGTTACGACTTCCGATCGCATTGAAAACTCGCCGGACAGGGCATAGCGAAAGCTGCCCATGTAATCCAGATACTCGATTCGTCCAAGCACCGTCTTCAGTGCTCGGATCAACGGAATGACAAGCAATCGAAACACGCGGCCGTTCAGTTTTCCTTCGGCCGCACGATAGTAGTACCCTTTGCAGAACTGATAGTGGAACGATGGATGGGCAAGCGGGTACAAAAGCCGCGCCGGAATCGAACGATCGTAAGTCAAAATATCGCAGTCGTGCAGGGCAATCGCTTTCGATTTACCCGAGGCCAAAAAGTAGCCCAGACAGTACCAAACGTTGCGTCCTTTGCCAGGTTCGATCGGCGCGATGCCTTCGGATTGCAGCGCCGCGTCCACATGCCGCAATCGGGTTCCGTCGTTCCACAGCACGACGTAATTCTGTGGCAATCGGTCAAAGAATCGCTTGGCCGCTTCGAATTGCTTTTCGTTGGCCCGGTCGAGCCCGATGATTATTTCGCTGAGATACGGAATCTTCGCCAACTCGTCGACAATCGGCCCCATCGCTGGACCTTCTAGCTCGGAATACAAGCACGGCAACAACAGAGACATTGGCGTCTCTTTTGAATACTGAACCAATTCCGTTTCGAGTTCGTCAGTGGACCGGTTCCGCAAATTGTGCAGTGTTCCGATGATTCCATTCTGCGCAAAGTCTGCCATGATGTTCCGCCCAATTTAGCAAGTGATAGATTTAGTTCTCAGTCCACGGGGCTTCTATTCGCGAGAGCAATTTGGTCACCGCTTCGGCCCAGCCCGCTGCACCTTGCTTCGTCGCGACGATTCCTCGCACGGGGTCAACGGTGACGCCCAATCCATTTGCCGTTGGGATACCGATGGGAACGTCCGCCAAGTCCAGCATGCTTTGATCGATCGGGCTGTCACCGATCGCCGCGACGATCGTCTGCGTCTCGGGTACCGACATGCGCTGGACCACTCGCTGCATCGCTTTGCCCTTGGTCGTGTGTCCGGCGACATGCCAAAACCGACCGCCTTTGGTAAACGTCAACGGATGACGATTCAAAATGCTACCGAACTCGCCAAGGCGATCGTCCGTGTCATCCCACAACAGAGGCTCAGTCGCCTGGCGATCAAACGCAAGCCTCGCTTTTGCCTCGGACAATTGAGTTTGTTCCATGATGCCGGCGACGCCAAGATCAGCGAACGATCGAAACTGAAATCGTTGTTTCAGCTCTTTCAGCACCAACAGAATGTCTTGGCGAGACGCACCAATGATCTCCGACTGATCGATCAGATCGCCAGTTCCCCCCGTTTTGACGTCAACGCCCCAGCGGATCACCGATCCGTTTTCAGAAACAAACGTGCTGCCCAGCAAACCAAACTCGGCGGCGAATTGAGTCATCTCTGGCACCGTCTTGCTGGAATTCATCACGACTGGAATTTTTGCTTTGCGCAAAGCATCCAGCGTCGACGCAGCATCCGACCAGTCGTAGTCGTGCTTGTTCAGCAAACAACCGTCAAGGTCCGTGACCAGAATCAATCGTGTCGCAATAGAAGACATGCGTGGCAGTTTACGCGAACATTTCTTGCCCCGCCACAAAGCGATTACCAATCGCAATTTCATAGACTTAGTCACCCGCTAACGGGCAGCCAAACTGCCTTTGACCCAATTGTTATTTCGCGACTGTTGTTATTTCGCGACCGAGCGAATTTGACCGACACCGAATCGCGGCCGAAGCTTGTCGACGCAATCCAAGCAGACCACCGGTCCACCGGTCCACCGGTCCACCGGTCCACTGTTCCACTGTTCCACTGTTCCACCGGGCAACCGGGCAACCACTAAACGCCGACAAGGTCCGATTCGACGACCGTCACTGGTTTATACTACGGACCGATCGCGTCCGAACTGATCGCATTAGCGGCCGCCCGAGAGTTCCTTGGGGCCGACAATCTGACTGCAATCGTAAAATCAATGCCGAATCACTCTTGCCCGTCAAAAGGGCCCCAAAACTAGGTGGTGAGCTTGTGAATACTTGGGTTTCAAGGCTGCTATTCGTTGCTGCCACGGTCTGGTTTGCCAACGCTTCCCCATTTGAATTATGGGCACAAGAGATTTCTCGGACTCCCGCGCCGCAGACTCGGATCATCAACGAACAGATTGACCGTTTATCCGATCGCAGCTTTCTTGCCCGCGAAGCCGCCGAACGAACCTTGTGGGAAATGGGACCGTCGATCGAACCGGTGTTGGTCGAGCGATCGAAGACAGCGAGCTTGGAAGCAAAAATCCGAATCACCAACATTCGTCAAAAATTCGAACTCGGCCTAACGGCCGACATGCCCAAAGAAATTCAAAATCTGACTCGCTCGTTAGTAACCGAAACAGACTCGGGTAAGCGGACCGCAGGATTGATCACGCTGGCGAAGGCGGGCTTCATCAAACCGGTCATGTATCTGCTGAAGCCAGCCGAGCCTCATGTGCGCGTCTCCGTCGTGATGTCCATTCTGAACACGACATCCAAGCAAACACAGTCTGTACAGATCGACAAACAAGTATTGCAACTGTTGGAAATCGCAGTCGCAACATCGAATCGAGAATCGGTTGACATGACCAGCAGAATTTTTTCGTCACCTTATGTCCGCAACCGATCCGACGACGCCTGGCTAAAAAAAGTCATCGCCGTCCTTTCTCAATGTCCACCGGAAAATCGATTCGCGTTGTACTCGGTGGCAAGGTTCAATTCCAAAGCAATGGAGAGAATTACATCGAAAGAACTGTTACCGCTTTGGATTTCGTTGATTGCGGGCGAGCCCAGTCACAGCCGGCAAAAACAGTTGCTTTCGCAAACGTTGCCGTTAAATCGATTCGCGTCAAACACGACACAGAGTTTCCGTGCTAACCAGACTGCACCGCTAGAAATTGCCGAGACCATCAGCGGCCTCGATCCGGCGGGGCAATTTACCTTGCTGAACTACGTCCTGGATGCACCGACGATCTTCGAAACATTGCACAAAAAATTGGGTGACGATGGGATCCTAAAGATCTGTGCATCCACCGACGATTCCAGCCATGCGAACTATGTGATCGGACGATCGGCTTCGCATCCCAGTTGGGCAAAACAGAGAAAGGAAAACGAAATCGTATCGTTGATCCGAAAGAATCAAGACACCGACCTACAACAGCAAATCATCAATGGTTTTATTGACGGCCTGAGCCAACGACCGCGGAACACCCACCAATTGCCGCAACACGCCATCGATACCATTTGGCAACAAGTCACCCAAGGACCGCCCCAACCGTGGCACTTGCCGACTTTGCTAAAAACGTACAACGCCACTGCGGCGTTCGGCAAAAAACACTCGCATGAGTCCGTGCAGCGAATCATTGACTTGGCAAAAGACAGCGATGTCAAGATCCTTGGCGAGCTAACATCCACTCCGTCTCGCCATCGCCCCTTTGCCGAACAACTTGCCGATCAAGAGCGGTTGATTGAATTTCTACAATTGATTCGCGACCATGCCAGCAGCACACAAGTCACCTCGGCCCTGACATCGTTGCTGCGTTCCCCATCGTTCACGGACCAATTCGACACGCCGGAACTGCGACAATCGCTGATCAACTTCTGCCTCGCCGACGGCGCCGATCACATCCGATTTTCACTAGTTAGCGGAGTGGTAGGAAATCGCGAATTTCTGCCCAAACTGATCGGCGACGGGCACTTCGAAACGATCATGGATTCGCTGATTGTCGGTCGTGACGGAATCAGCAAGCAAGATTCAACCTATGCGAGGCTGCTCGGCGACTATCTGTCGTCAAAGGCTGTGGTCGACCATTTGGTTGCCGGAAACCAAGTCGACCTGATGTTGAACCTCAAGTCGAAAGGCATTTCGCCACGAGTGTTCGACCAGATCATGGAACAACTCTTGCGAAGCGATGATGCCGTCTCGGCTATCTTCAACAGCGGACGGTGGAACGAACTCAACGATCTGATCAATTCGTTCGAAAGCGAAGAACTGCGTACCTCGGCTCGACAAACGCTGATGACACGCAAGGCGTTTGCCGTCAATTTGTCGCGCAATAAGGAAGTCGCCGTTGCACTCAAACGGCTCGCCAAAGACGAGGCCTGGATGGATCGGGACCTCTACCTGCCGCTGATCAAAAACTTGCCTGCCGATGTGGTCGAAAACGAGCCCAGCGCTGCGATCGAATTTTGGGACTTTGCCCAGAAACTTGAAGGCTATGACCGCGATCGATGCATCAGCGGACTGATCACAAGCCGCTGGTTTGCCGAAGCGATTGTGAAACAGGACCAATGGCAGGTAGTCTCGAAATCAATCGGCAAGCTGCTGAAAGATTCGCAGGTCGTTTCCGCACTAAGAACGAAGTCTTACAGTCAGCAACTCGCCGAGGATATTGCTGCGGGCGGACTGCCGTCACTGCTACTGCTAAGCGATCTACTTTCCGATGACGAAGCTCGGTTGCAGTTTCATCGACAGCTAGCCGAATCGTATGCGGTCGGGCAATGGCTGAAAACCGGCGGACAACCCGATCTGTTCTTGCAGGCACTCGGCAGCGTTGCCAACGAAACCCACCGCAGCGACTTCGCGTTCGCATGTTTTTCCAGCCGCAGTTGGAATGGCATCGCCGATCCAGTCGCGGCCGCCGAGAAGATCGTTGGCTTTGTGGCTAGCCAACCACCGACGACGGCAACACGAATGACGCTGGGGCTGCTGTCGAATGAAAAACTTGGGCCTGCGGTTGCCACCCACGACCTTACCCATTGCTTGCGATCCGACATTGCCGGTGCCGTCGGCGTCTCGATGAAAGATGTTGCCTGGCGCCGCGATCGACGCTACTGGATCAGCTTGATCAACAACTTGCCGAACTCCGTCGCGATCAAACAGCCGGAACTGA
>JBAUHR010000930.1:0-16450 GCA_049680385.1 Rubripirellula sp.
AACGAGCCGTGGTCGTGAGTCTCTTGCACCGTATCAAACACGTCACAACGCTGGATCAGATGCCCACCCCAGGCACCGTCGCCAATGTTGATGCCTGACCGAGCACAATCGTAAATCGAGCAATCTCGAACCGTCACTCGCTGAGCCATCTCGATCAACACACCGGCAGGTTGACGCTCGACACGGCCGATGCCGTGAATCAAGCAGTCTTCGACTACAGAATCGGCCGGATAGTTATTCGTTTTTGGGCCAGGCGTTCGATCGATCTTCGACAAGTCGTTCTTCTCGCCATAGCCAAACAATGGATCGCGGACAGCCGCGGGGTCGCCGACAAAACAGACTCCGCTTGCGCCCGCGTCGTGGATGTGACATCCCTTCACGCGAACTCGGCGATTGTAGTTATTGACGAACACCGCATTACCGCCGACTTGGTCAAACGTCGAGTCAGTGATGGAGACGTCTTCGGCACCCGTCAACACAATCGCACCGCCACGATAGATCGCCCAGTCACTGCGTAGCAGCGGTTCTTTGGTTTCCATGAACGTTCGCGCGGCGTGACGAATCGTAAACCCACTTAACGTGATGAACCGGACGGGTGATTCTTCGGTGCCCGCGAATTCAATCAAACATCTTAGCCGCACGATCTCGACTGACGCCGAAGACATATCAACGCCTTCGGCGGGTTTGTAGAAGAGCGTGTTGGTATTCGCGTCGTGAAACCACTCGCCCGCCGCGTCGAGTTCTTCAAAGATGTTTTCGACCATTCGAAACTCATTGTGCATGCCCGATGGACGGTTGTTTTGCCAGCCGCCTTCGTAGGTTACTTCGCCGTCTGAGTCCTTTCCGGTGATTTGGTAGTGGTACCCGCCCCAACGCGAACGGTGCATCGCGTGAATGTATCCACCCACCGGGTTGGCCCAGCCGGCGACACGTTCTTTTGCGAACGCGTCCGCGGAATACCCTTGATAAGCCTCGGTTGTTTTGCTGGCGTCAAAGTTTGGATAGCGAGCCATCCGTTGGTTTTGGCCATCGATAAACAACTGGTCGATCACGACATCGGCCGGCGTCGTGGCTTGGAAGATGCCATCGCGAAAGGGACGCCAAGTCAAATTTAACTTCGTCCCGCCACTCAACACCGCGCCGCCTTCGTTCTCGGCCACGTACGCGATCGGGTACTGCTTGGATCCCGAATCTGCCGATTCGAACGTTAGCGTCTCGGGCAAGTAATAGACGCCGTCGCCAACGTGAATGGTGACTGCCTGATCCCGAGCAATCAATCGAGCCAGCGACTTCGCTTTGCCAATCGATGCGACTGGCGACGACTTGCTGCCGTGATTGTCATCACTGCCGCTAGGGCTGACGTAGAGATCAGCCGCAGCGAGAGTGTGGATACTTAGGCATACGACTAGAAACGAAAGAGAAACGCGTTTGACGATGGTGTTCATGAAGCGATTTGGTTTCGATTGGTCGCGAGGTCGGTAAGTGGTGTTCAAGCCAAGCTATTCTGCCGATTCAGTTCTTTTCAGCGTGATCGAACGCAGGTTCATCGGGTTCCAACTGTCAGCGATAGGCTTGCACTTGATGCTGAGTTCGCCAACTTGATCGACGTCGATCGCCCCCAACGATTGTTCGACATACTTGCCGTATCCGCCCGTGCCGACGGCGGTTGCCGAAAGATGGCGATTGCCGACGCTGATGTCGAACTGCGTTTTTTCGGCGTCGACCGACAAAGTTGCAACGACTTCATAACGCCCCGGCTTGTCGATGTTCGCGGTCCACTCAACCCAAGCCTGAGCGTCGAGCCAGTAACCGACGTGCGGGATGTCGTCGTGATGCCGGATGTCAGCTTGCTTGCTGCCTTCGTTGTTGTGCAAATAGGCCGCATCAGCCGCCAAGACAAGCGAGCCCTTTGCATCGACCGACGGCCACTGAGCCTCAATTTCTAGAGCACCATCAACATCCAGGACGATCACACTGTTAACCGCATCAGGACCGTCTGCAGGAACCGACAACTCGATCCCGCCATCGGTCACACGACCTTGCAGTTCCGCGCCACTGGCAAGCAGACTGGCCTTTCGCACATCGTTCTTCAAACCGGGAACGACCAAGCGACCATCTTTCGGCCAATCAAACACGTGCAAGTACAACCTCGTACCGCCGTCGATCTTTTTCGAAGTACACCGTCCCCAATCAAGTGCCTGCAATGGGCTTGCCGAAGTTTCATAGATCGAGTCACCATTGATCGCCATCCACTTGCCAATCTCTTTCAAGCGTTCTGTCGCGGGCGGCAACAGTGTTCCGTCGCCAGTTGGACTGACGTTCAGCAGATAGTTCCCGCCTTTGCTGGCGATGTCGGCCAAGTTGCGGATCAACGTTGAGGTTGACTTGAAATCGTTGTCACCCTTTTTGTAACCCCAGCTACCGCTGATCGGCATGCAGACTTCCCAGTCCTTGCCGGCGGGCCCGTTAGGCGGAATCTTGCGTTCGAAAGTCTTGTAGTCGCCTGGAAAGTCATCGCCGAGACGATCGTTCGTGATGACGCTGGGCTGTAGTTTGGTCAACGAATGGAGCGCGTTAAACGACTCGCGACTCATCGCTCGCGGCGTGTCCCACCAGAAAATTCCGATCGGACCGTACTCGGTTAACAACTGCTTGACTTCGGGAACTGCTTTGCCAAGCACATACTCATCGTTGCTGACCTTCTTTAGATCTTTATCCCAACTGTTTCCCATCCCGCCAGGATGGTGCCAGTCTTGGGCTTGCGAGTAATAGAAGCCCAAGCGAATGCCTTGTTTTTGGCACTCGACCGACAGTTCTTTCATGATGTCGCGTTTGAACGGTGTTGCATCAACCACGTTGTAGTCGCTTGCCGTTGATCCAAACATCGAGAAACCGTCATGGTGCTTGGCGGTGATCACCAAGTACTTCATGCCAGCCAGCTTCGCCAAGCCAACGAACTCAGCCGCGTCAAATTTCGCAGGGTTGAACCCAGCCGCATACTTCTCGTATTCAGCAATCGGGATGCGACCCTTATTCATCATCCATTCAGCGCTGTTGGGCAACTTTTGACCGTTGTATTCACCGCCCGTCGTCGAATAGACGCCCCAGTGAACAAACATCCCAAAGCGAGCCTGACGCCACCAAGCCATCCGTTCGTCGCGCGCAGCATCCACAGTGTCGGCGTCGTGTTCGCCACCGGCACTGTCCTGAGCCATCAGTTCGGCTGAATCGAACTGGTCGCCCAAAATTCCCCCTAAGCCACACGTCAAATAAACAAACGTCATCAACGGAATGCGGAAAGTTCCAAGCAAACTGATCATCGATTTCTGCTATCGCGAATAATAAACGGGTGAAGAGTTCTCGAGTTTTAGTATGACTGATAACACGCCAAGCTCGACCATGATTCGCGACATCCAGCCAACGAATTGCGACACCGGGCTGAACGCCAACGCTCTGACTATATCTATTGGGCTTGTTGGCTCGAGCGTCTTCGATTGCCCGCAAGAAATGCTCGAGGCCCCAGCAGTATGGCCTCGCCCCTGAAGCGGCAACGATGACGTTTTGCGACAGGGTTGCCAAAGCGAACCACAACGGCGAAGTTGGATCTGGCGCTGGGCGAACGCCCATGCACGAAAGTCCATCAAAACATAAACAGATGCGTTGTCTATTC
Organism: Rubripirellula sp.; assembly: GCA_049680385.1. Classification (GTDB taxonomy): domain Bacteria; phylum Planctomycetota; class Planctomycetia; order Pirellulales; family Pirellulaceae; genus Rubripirellula. The sequence goes on from JBAUHR010000930.1 coordinate 3,671, forward strand.
GACGCAGTTTCGATGGTGTCGCAACTGATCAAGACAATCGTGCCTCACTTCAGTCGCGGCACCGCGACCGAAGCAATAATGGCCTTACCGAAACACGACCTAGATATCACCTACAGCTTCAGCGCTTGCTGGCGATAGTGTTCGTCGATCCGGTTTGCGATCCGATGGACGTCTGCGTCACTCATGAAAACCGGGCCGCCAAGTGAGGCGGCGCCGACGAAGATCTCGGCGGCTTTGTGAGCCATCAGCATCGCAGCTTTGACCGCACCGGCCGTTTTGCCCAACGTGATCAGTCCGTGATTTTCAAGCAGGATGACTCGGGGTGGAGCACCATACTCACCGATGTACGCGGTCACTTTCTCGCGGATGACCTGCGACAGTTGCAATCCTGGATCGGTGTAGGGAACAAACACCGAACGAGATCCACAACACACGATTTCGTCAGGGAACAAACGGTTCGTTGCAAACTTTTCAGCTAGCGGCGAACACAATACTTGATTGACCGGAATGCTGTGCGTGTGACCGACGAATTCAACGCTTGGTAAGGACAACAGGTAAGCATGAAAGAGCGTTTCGACCGACGGCTTCTTCGCCGACTCGTCGACCCGACAACCCAACAATCGGTCCTCGATATCTTGGTCCGTCAACTCGGCTTCATCCAGCATCGGCAGCAGTGCATCGAATCGGCATGTGACCACATCGTCGCCGCTAAGCGTTTCTAGACAACTGCCGCTGGCCTTGACCAAGAACGTATCTGCATCCACCTTCGCGGACGTGTTCCCCTCGCCCAGGATCGCCAGATGTCGTTGTTCCTCGCCTAAAAAACGAGACAACTCTAACATCGAATCAAGCGTCTTAGGATCATTCATGACTTGTGTGCTTCTTAACTAGCGATTCGTTGCGTCCCAGCGGACGCAGTGGCAATGAAAGAGTGCCGCTTTAGCGGCGTCCATAAAGTGGGCCAAAGTTCTGGCAGGCGCGGAAGTCGGCTGATTCGCGACTGTCCGTGCCAAATGCATTCCAGGCACTCGGGCGAAACACTCGCGACTCGTCCACATTGTGCATGTAGACAGGAATACGCAACATCGATGCCAACGTGATGAACAGGTGCCCCACATGACCTGTCGTCATGACACAGTGGTTGGCACCCCAGTGGTTCATCACTTCATAGGTCGACGTAAACGCACCTTTTCCAGTCAACGTTGGTGCGAACCATGTCGTCGGCCAAGTCGGGTTGGTTCGGTCATCCAGCGCATCGTGAACTTGATCAGGCAGTTCAACGGTGTAACCTTCGGCAATCTGCAGTGCTGGGCCTAACCCGTCAATCAAGTTGATGCGAGTCATGGTGGCTCGCATGCCACCGCGCGTCTTGTACCGCGTGCTCAATCCACCGCCCGGAAAGTACTCAGTGATCGATGGGTGCCAAGTGGTTGCCTTCAAGCATTCCTGGACTTCTTCGTCGCTGATTTCCCAGAACGGCTTCATCGTCGGTGTGCCGTCCGCCGCGGTTTGCTGGCCGGTGCCGTCAAGCGTTGCTGGCCCTGAATTGATCAAGTGCAACAGTCCGTCACTCGCCGGTCCTTCAAGCTTGTACCCGTCACAAGCCGACGCTACCGCATCGGCGCTCCAGTAAGTTCGCAGGTCAGCAAAAACTTGGGCCGTGTTGGTCAGCAAGTTTCCACACAGCATCGTTGCAGCGTTAAGAGCGTCGTTTTCGGTCGCGACGATGTATGGCGGACGCTTGCCGTTCCAGTCGAACGACGTGTTCAAGATCGCTTCCAAGAAATCGCCGTTCGGGAAGTGATCCGTCCATTGACGTTGACCTTGGAAACCCGACGCGATCGCTTGGTGGCCTTGGGCTTGTTCGCCCAATCCCATCTCGGCAAGTTTAGGATTGCCAACCATTAAGTCACGAGCGATCAACGCCATCTTTACGCTGTCAGACCACTCGTTATCGATTTGTTCGCGCGAGCGCTTCGTTTCATCGCTGTTGTAGTCTTTGCCTTCGGGGCAATTCTCTTTGACCCAAGCAAGAGCCTTTTCGTATTCGACTTGGTCAAATTGGCCTTTCTTCATACGTCCGACGAACTCGGTCATGTCGATGTCTTCGACACGCATCCCGAGCCATTTTTCCCAGAACGCACAGTCGATCATCGATCCGGCGATGCCCATCGACGTTCCGCCCATCGACAGATACGCCTTGCCTCGCATGATCGCGGTCGCCAATCCGCAGCGAACGAAATCCAGAATTTTTCCCTGCACGTCATCCGGCATCGCGGCGTCGCCAGCATTTTGGACGTCACGACCGTAAATTCCGAATGCTGGAATTCCCTTTTGAGTATGCCCAGCAAGAACGGCCGCCAAGTAGACAGCGCCTGGACGCTCGGTCCCGTTGAACCCGAACACTGCTTTGGGACGCAGCGGATCCATGTCCATCGTTTCGGATCCGTAACACCAACATGGCGTCACGGTCAGCGACACGCCAACGTTCTCGCGGCGAAATTGATCCTCGCAAGCATTCGCTTCGGCAATGCCACCAATGCAACTGTCAGCGATGACACACTCGACCGGATCCCCATTGGGATAACGAACGTTTTCGGAAATCAAATCCGCAACTCGTTTTGCCAGATTCATCGTCTGGTCTTCAAGCGATTCGCGAACACCGCCGAGTCGCCCGTCAATCGTTGGACGAATCCCGATCTTAGGAAGATTGCCGTTGAATACGCTCGGTGATGAAGTTTTCGTGCTCATTGCCTACGTTCTTGTCCAAATGTTTCGGTTGAATCGATCGAATTCGAGCGGATCAGGTTAGCGTATTACCCACGTCTTTGCGTCAAATCGAAGAAGACGAAATGGAGTAACTCATCCGAAGCCGCAATTTGTCCTATCTACGCGTCATCATCTCCCCAAGCGTCGACCGCGTGAAGACCCTAACAGTCGCCACCACGATCACCGTGCCTGCCAAAGCCAACCTGGCGTAAACGCATAAAACCCCGCAAATAGCCGAGGCATGTGTCCGGTTCCGACTTGTCAGTTCGACACCAAACCGAGCCTCGCTCCACAGATCCGCGCGGCATCGCCTATCCCGAATTGAACATCGACGAGAACCGGTCACCGCAGCAAAATCAATGATTTACGACTGCCGCACGCCCGGGTGTGACGCTATAGTGACGTCAACCACGCTTCCTGCAATAACAATTCACGACAAGCCGCAATTGATTTGCGTCACAGTGGCTAGGGTCTTCCTATGAATCGAAAGTCACGGCCTCGAATTGCGTTGGTTGTCGAAGCGTCTCGTGCGTACGGACGCGGGCTACTTCGTGGCGTGGCGTACTTTGCACGAACTCAAGTTCACTGGGCGCTGCTGCACCAGGAAATGATGTTGGATTCGGCGCTCCCCGAGTGGATTCGACGGTCACAGATCGACGGAGTGATTGCGCGGGTCGATGCTCACACGATCAAACCGTTGCGAAAGTTGGGCGTTCCGATTGTTGACGTTCGCTGCAATCGAAAGTTCACAGGCGTCCCGCAAGTCGAAACGAACAACCAGCGCGTAGCCGAACTCGCATTCGAGCACCTGTGGGGGCGGGGGTTTCGGCGATTTGCATTCTGTGGCTATCGGTTCGCAAACTATTCGGATGCGAGATTAGAGTGCTTTCGAAAACTGGTCGAGCAATCAGGTTCCCCATTCGACGTTTACGAATCCGAAGGTCCGCCGGGCAGCACACTGACAAGTCTAGAAGGTGCCGGCATCCGGGATATCGAGGCAATGGCAAAATGGCTGTCCGGTCTGAAACGCCCAACCGGGATCTTTGTTTGCAATGACATTCGTGGCCAGCAGGTCATGCATGCTTGCCAAAAAGCCGGCGTCGCGATCCCGGATGACGTCGGAGTCATTGGTGTCGATGACGATGACGCGATCTGTCTGCTTTGTGATCCACCGCTTTCAAGCGTCAAGCCAGATGCCGAACAGGTCGGGTATCGCGCAGCAGAGATTTTGCATCAGATGATGTCGGGAATCCAACCAGAAAACGAAGTCGAATACGTCGAACCGCTTTCGGTGTCCGAGCGAATGTCGACCAAAGTCATTGCGGTCGATGACATCGAACTTGCACGAGTTTGTCATTTCATTCGCCAATACGCCTGCGATGGAATCAACGTCAGCGATCTGTCGCAAGCGACGTCTCTCTCGCGGCGACAACTCGAACGACGCTTTCGCGAAGTACTAGGCCTAACGCCACACGAACAGATCACGGCTACTCAAATCGACCGCGTTCGGCAACTGTTAAGAGAGACCGACATGACGCTTGAGGAAATCGCGTCCAAGGCTGGTTACAACCACAAGGAAAGTCTTAGTTCGGTTTTTAAACGCGAAACCGGCATGACACCGGGCACGTATCGTGCATCGAATCGTCGCCCCCAGTAAGCTGGAAAACGGGAAGATTGAAAAAAGGTCGGCGCTAAAACGTTTCCCTTGCTTGTCCGCGTATTTCAGCAGACTCAATGCGAGTGAAACGCTGAAGTCGCAGTGCAATTGATCCGTGGTTTCGACAAGGTATTGGCGATGATAGCCGACCGCTTTCCCAACGGAGTTTTGTCGCAGCTATCATGCTGTTATTGCAAAAGTTCAAATCCGAATCGCCAAGCGCGTGACAACTCAGACACCTTTCATGATCATCAAATACGCCAACGACAATCGCTGGGTGACAAAGCGATTCGGCCTCAATCACATAGCGAATCGTTTCCTGCACTCAACGCTACAGGCGGTCCTGTTGCTTGTGCTTGCTTGGCTACCCGCGACGGCTGTCGCTGACCGCGCCAGTTTCGATTCGGATTGGCGGTTCATCCAGCAGGACCTGTCCGGCGCCGAGCAACCCGGTTTCGATGACACAGCCTGGCGTCAGTTGGATGTGCCGCATGACTGGAGCGTCGAGGGAGAGTACGACGAGAAGAATTGGATGGGTGCGGGAGGCGGATATCTGCCGTCTGGGATCGGCTGGTATCGCAAAACGATTTCCGTGCCATCTCAATGGCGAGGCAAGCATGTCGAGATTGCTCTTGACGGCGTCTTCATGAACAGCACCGTATGGGCAAACGGTAAAAAACTTGGCAATCGCCCTTATGGATGGAGTTCGTTTTCGTACGACATCAGCGAACTGGCGCAAGATTCCGATTCGATTACATTTGCAGTACGCGTCGACAATAAAAAGCAACCTTCGGCGAGGTGGTATACCGGCAGTGGCATCTACGCGCACACCTGGATCGACGTCAAGGATCGACTGCATGTTCCTGCATCCGGAGTTTTCATTCGCACCAGCGGTTCGACTGTCGAAGTTGATACAGACGTAACCAATGCGACCAGTCGCGACGAAAGCACGGCACTAAAAGTGTCGATCATCGATGGGGCGGGGAATGAGATCGCGAGCGTTCAAACGGGGTTCGAGTTAGCGGCAGGCGACACCCAGACGGTCTCGCAAAAAATCAAACTCGACAATCCCAAACGATGGTCGCCTCAGGCACCCGTTCTGTACACCGCTCGCACTGAAGTGCTGCGCGGCGGTAGGCCGGTCGACACTTTGGAAACAAGATTCGGCGTGCGTGATGTCCAGTGGAAGCCGGAAACCGGTATGTTGATCAACGGAGAGAACATCAAACTGCGAGGTGTTTGTAATCACCAAGACGCCGGAGCGTTGGGGACGGCGGTACCCGACAAAGTGCTGCGTTTTCGCATCGAACAACTGAAGAAAATGGGCTGCAATGCGATTCGCACGACTCACAATCCACAGACGCCAGTGTTTTACGACATCTGTGACGAAGTCGGGATGCTTGTCATGGACGAGGTCTTTGACGGATGGGGACGAAAAGCAGCCAACGATTATGGCGCACGATATTTCAAGCAGTGGTGGAAACGAGACCTGACCGATTGGATCAAACGAGACCGCAATCATCCGTCGATCGTTATTTACAGCGTCGGCAATGAAACTCATGGCGACGTGGGCAAAGAAATCGTCGCAGCTTGCCACAAACTCGATAGCACACGGCCGGTGACGTCGGGCCATTCGGGATCCGAGTTTATGGATGTATTCGGCGTCAACGGCAGTAGTGAAAAGATGGGTTGGTTCGATCGGCTGCCGAATGATCGAGTGTTCATCGGAACGGAAAATACACACACTTGGCAGGTGAGAGGTTTCTATCGCACGATGACTTGGTACCGCGACGGCTATCCGAACGCAAAGCAGAAACCACACCAGACGCCTGACCTGACAGACGTCGAAGTCTTTGCCAACGACTGGACGGAACCGTCTAACCGAAAGAACCGCAAACAGATTTTCAACTCAAGTTACGACAACGCGATGGTGCGACTCAACGCTCGAAAGAACATTGAACAACTGCGAGATATCCCCAACTACGCGGGCTCGTTGCGGTGGACGGGGTACGACTACATTGGCGAGGCGGGCTACGTGCATGGCGGATGGCCGTTCAGGGCTTTCATGGGCGGAGCCATCGACATGGCGAACTTCGAAAAGGACCTCTTCTACCTCTACCAAAGTCAGTGGACGCAGGAACCGATGGTTCACATCTTGCCGCACTGGACGCATCCCACCATGAAGCCCGGAACAAAGATTCCTGTCTGGGTCTATTCGAACTGTGACGATGTTGAGCTGTTCTTCAACGGCGATTCGCTGGGTAAGCGAAGTCCTGGCACGAAGTCAAACGAAATGCAATGCGAATGGATGGTCGGATGGCAGCCGGGTGAATTGAAAGCCGTTGGTTACAAGCAAGGCAATCGCGTTGCCGAACAAGTGATTCGAACCGCCACCGAGCCCGCGCAAATCAAATTGTCGATCGACGGTGTGCCGTTGGCTGACTCAAGAATGGACATGGTTCAAGTCCGCGTCACGACAACGGACGAAAAGGGAGAGTTCTATCCGTACGGCGAAAACCGAACTCATTTCCATCTGATCGGACCGGCAAAGATCCGCGCGCTCGACAATGGCAGCCCGGTTGATGTGGAACAGCATTTTCAAGCCCAAGACCGAATCGCTTTCTACGGGCTGACTCGTGCTTACGTCGAATCGACTGGTCAGGCGGGCGACATCACGCTGCTTGCCAGTTGCATTCTGGGTGAGAAAAAGCAGGTAACTTCGAATCAAGTTCGCATTGATACGAAATTGCTCTCACTTCGCGGATCACTTCCGGACGTAAAGACGGAAATCTTCTATACACTCGATGGCAGTCTGCCGACGCCTCAGTCGACTCGGTACTCCGGCGCGTTTGCGGTTCCGCTTGAATCAACGGTCAAGGCACTTGTTGTTGCAAACGGAATTCCGGTTCAAGTCCTCGAAGAACGTTTCGCAAAAGACGTAGGCTTCGTCTGGGACGTCGTCAAAAAAGCGGCACGCCTTGGTGGAGACCAAGCGGAAGACGCGACGTTCAGCAAAGCCGTTATTGGCAACCAGGGCGCGAACTTCAACGGGACCGGATACTTGGACTTTGGCCAAAACAAAGGCGCTTACGTTCAGTGGTATCAAGAGAACGACGGCGATGCCGGTCAAACCGAACTACTGATTCGCTATAGCGGAGTGACGAAGGGCCGTCCGGGACGAGCCGTCAAAGTTACGGTCAATGGGAAGACCGTGCAGGAAAAGTTGCTACTTCCCAACACCAAAAACTGGGGCAGAGACTGGCAAACTGCCACCATCGAAATCCCTGTCCAACGCGGCGCGAATACCATTCGACTGACAACGATCGAAAACGGCGGAATGTACATCGACGAGATTTCGGTCAAGTAACCCCAAACGAATCCAGCCAATCTAATCACTGGACCGTTTGGATTTTCTTTTCGCACCGCTCCGAATCGCACAGAACACCCGAACGATCGAGTGTTCAGCAAACTCGGTATCTCAGCACGAAATCACGCTACGCCAGCTTGTAGTATTCTTCCCATCCTTGGCGTGGTGCGTTGCCTTTGAGCAGATCGTTTGCTCTCGCGTTGTTCGTGATTTGCTTGGTCACAGCATCAAATTCCAAGTTCTCGCCTAAACGCTGTGCGATGCAGCCCAGCATGAACACCTGTGTCAGTGGCCCAGAGACCGCGAACGAAGAGTTGCAGTACGGATCCAAACCCGCCGATGCACGTAGGAAGTTGTCCATGTGATTGGTGGACGTTTCGCTGACGGGGATTTTTGGCAAGTTGCCTTTCACGTCACCGGCCCGGTCGCCACCGACAACGCTTAGCTTAGCGCTGTGTGTCCCACCGGCGAAGGTCAGGTCATCACTGAAAATCGCCTTGCCGCATTTGCCGATTTTTACTTCTTTCGAACTCGGTGGTCGGTTATTGACTCCGTCGTACCAATTGATGGTCATTTCGGGCATGTCCGGACCACGCTCTTTGAAATCGAACGCAATCGTGGTTCCGTGTGGAAATATCAGGTCGTTCGGCTTGTCGATACTCTCGGCTCGAACCTGGTGCGGCAAACCAAGTTTCAAGAATCGGTGGACTGTATCCAACGTATGCGGACCCCAGTCGCCAAAAGCACCGTTGCCGTAGTCGTACCAACCGCGCCAGTTGCCAGGATCGTACTTGGAATTGTATGCACGTTTGGGTGCTGTACCGGCCCACACGTCCCAGTTCATTCCTTTGGGCATCTTTTCGGCCGCGGGATATTCTTTGACGTCACCCCACGGATGCCAACGTCGCCCGTTATTCATGCAGGCATCGACTCGGCGTACGTTCTTAATAATTCCCGCATCAACCCAGGATTCGAACTGCAGTCGTTGATCGCTTGAGTGGCCCTGGTTACCCATTTGGCATTTGACGTTGTACTTCTTCTCTGCCGCGATCAACAGTTCGCATTCTTCGAACGTGTGTGCGAGTGGCTTTTCAACGTAAACGTCGATCCCCATCGACATCGCCAGCATCGCGATTGGAAAATGCGAGTGATCCGGCACGCCGATCGTACACGCGTCGATTTTGTCGCCCATTTGAGCGAACATTTCGCGGAAGTCGTCGAAAACGGTTGCATCATCACATTTCCCGTCCAACTTTTTCTTCAGCCCTTCGGCTCGCGATGGCACGACGTCACAAAGAGCAACACAATTCGTGAGGCGATGCTTGATCGCTTCGGATCCGATCGAAGCGCCGCGATTCGAACAGCCAATCACTGCCAAGTTAAGTTTGTCGCTGCCAACGTCTTGACCAAGGGCAAAGTTGGGAAGCGTTGTAGCGGCCGCGGAAACGACGGCTGCCTGCGCCAAAAAACGGCGGCGTTTGATATTCGACACTGTGAATTCCTGTAAAGCTTAGAGTTGTTTTTTTATGCGTGAACGCGACGTTCCAGCATCGCTGTGCGGGGATTTATTCGACTTCTGTCCGTCATTCTAATTGATCGAAACAACGCGTGTGTCGGGGGCGCCGCTTGGCAATCTGAATCAGCAAGCCTATCGCTATTTTCCACCCGGCGCGTCAGTCTTTTTGGCCCAAGCGAACCAGTCCGCAGACATCGCCTTGACGCGTTCGGGGTTCTGACTTGCCAGATCGACGGTTTCGCAACGATCACGACCCAGATCGTAGAGTTCCCATTCCTTGACGGTCTTATCCCAAACCAACTTCCAGTCGCCTTGCCGCACGGCACGGTTGCCGGTGTACTCCCAAGCGAGCGTGTCATGCGGCTTCCGCACTTCACCGCGCAGGATCGGCACGATGCTTTTGCCTTCCAATGGAATGATGTCGTTGGAACCGAAGTTAGCCGGATACTCGGTTTCAGCTAAGTCGACGAACGTCGCCATGAAGTCGATGATGTGCGCCGGTTGCGCAGTAATCACGTTTGGCTGAATACTTACGGGCCAACGTGCAATCATTGGCGTGCAAATGCCGCCCTCGTGAGCCCATGTCTTGTAGCGTTTGAACGGCGTGTTCTGAGCCCAACCCCATGACGGTCCTACGGCGACGTAATCGTCTTTGGGCCCCGGATTTCGTTCTTCGGGATTGCGTCCCCCAGGTTCTTCCGAACATCCACCATTGTCACTCAGAAAGAACACAACCGTGTTGTCGTCAACACCCGTGTCTTTTAACGTCTGCATCAAACGCCCGATGTTCTGGTCCATCGAATCGATCATTGCAGCGTAGACGGCCATCCGGCGATCCTCGAATTCATGATCGGCACCTTCCCAGGCGTACGCTTTTGAATCGTGCGTTGAGAGACTCCAGGTTTCCGCGTCGATCAAACCCATCGCAATCTGACGCTGATATCGTTGCTTACGCATTTCTTCCCAGCCCATCTTGAAGCGACCAATGTACTTTTCGATGTCCTGTGGCTTGGCATGGATTGGGTAGTGGGGTGCGGTGTAGCATACGTGCGCAAAAAACGGTTGCTGCTTTTCGGTGGCTGTTCTGATCTGCGCGATCGCGTGATCCGTAAACGCGTCCGTCGTGTAGAAGTCTTTGGGAAACTCAGTGATGCGTTCGTCATTGCGCCCAAATTCTCGCACCTTGCCACCCTTGTACGCAGGGTCCGGAATCGAAGGGTCAAAGAAATTGCAACAGCCGTCGAGCAGTCCGTAATACTGTTGAAAACCGCGATGAAATGGGTGTGTGTCGGCCTTTGACCCAAGGTGCCATTTTCCGGACAGTGACGTTTGGTACCCAGCCGTCGCCAAGACTTCGCCGGTTGTGACCATCTCGCGAGTCAGCAGCCCGCCTTTGCGTCGAGGGTGCAGACCAGTGACGATCGACGCGCGAGTGGTCGTGCATTTGGCGCAGTTGTAAAACTGCGTAAATCGCATACCCTCAGCCGCCATGCGGTCTAGGTTGGGGGTTTCGACTTCGCCGCCATAACAACCAATATCGGACCACCCCATGTCGTCACACATGATCAACACGATATTGGGCCGCGAGGAATCTTCGGCGTCCGATCGGGACTCGCCAATCAAGAAAGCGACTAAGACCGGAAACGCATAAAACAGATACTTCGACATTATCGTTAGCCTTGAAGGTTGTCTCGCGGGAAGAATTTCAGACCCGATTCTTAGCTGGTCAGTTTTACATGTCAGTTTCGAACGCCGTTTCATCGACGAGCAAGATCTACTTGACCGTCGGTGCGGTTTTGTTGACGATCCAAATGTTCCTGAACTTCACCGGCGAACCATGCTCTTGCAGCACGATTGGCGACAAAGGTTCTTCTGGGAAAGCAGCATACTTGTTTCGGCGTAGCGACAACTTGAAGTCGTCATGAATCAACTTGCCATTCATTCGCACCGTGACCCTCGCCGCATTTGCTTCGCTCATGAAGCCGTTCGCACCAAATTTTGCGGCTTGGAAGTCTAGGTCAATCGACTGCCACACGCCGGGGCCCAATCCCGCGTTCACATCGGGAACGCGAAGCTGATAGATCGCGCCGCAATCGCCCATTCCTGGGGTTTGCTTTCCTTCACTATTGAAAATCTGCAACTCGTACAACGCGCCGAAGAATAACCCGCTGTTTCCGCTCCCTTCCATGGGGAGCTGAAATTCCAGATGCAGCCGGTAATCGCCAAACCGTTCTTTGGTGCAGAGAAACTGCTTGCGACGTTTGCCGTCGAAATCGAAAGCGATTTGCATCGCGTCGCCATCGACAAGCTTCCACTGAATTTGTTGCTGATCGTCTTTGGGGTTGATCCATTGGAACGAGAACGGTTTCCAAGCGTCAAAGCTGGATCCGTCAAACAACACCACCGCCTCGTCTGGCGCGGCAAGACCGACCGTCGACGTCTGTTGGGATTGCGATGTTCTCCGTCCTCGTTTCCCTGAAAGATTCTCGACCGCCGAGGACGAATCGCTGGACTGAGCTCTCGTCGGATCATCCGCCGGAGCGACCGAAAAACCAACAAGCGAAGAAGCCAGTAAAATGAAGAACAGATGGGATCGCATCGTACGTTGGCCCTTGGCGTCTACAGTGTGAAAGTTGGACTGCGTCTTGCGAGACAATCACAGGTGAAAAAAGCAATCGACTTCGTCATTCGCGGACCAAGTTGTCGGATGACTTTGTGTTGGCTACTGCGTGGTTCGCGGCGCGCCGAGCCATTGATTCAGCTCCGACGTTAACGATGCGACCAGTTCAGGCTGTTCGTTGATTACGTTACGTTGCTCATTCGGATCCGAATCAACATCAAATAGCTCTACCGGCTTTCCACCAAGTGCAAGCAACTTCCATTTGCCTCGCATGGCAACCTCGGTCGCGTATGGCTTGGGCTTCGGATAGTGGCGTTGAAGGCTTTTGTACAAGTCCAACTGCCAGAACACGGTGCCCCGATCTTCTTCACTCGGTGGACGCTCTCCTTTCATATGAGGCAACAGGCTAAGTCCATCAAGCGGCAGATCACCATCTAACTTGATCTTCGCCGCTTCACAGAAAGTTGGTAGCAGATCATTGGAATGACCAAACGCATCGGATGTTTGACCCGCCGGGATCGCCGCTGGCCATCGTACCATCATCGGCACGCGCAACCCGCCATCGTGCAAATCGGTCTTGCCGCCTTTCAAGTCGCCGATGAACCCTTCAAAGGCCGCTCCGTTGTCACTGGTGAACAAAACGAGCGTGTTGTCCGCGATCCCAAGTTCGTCAAGCTTGTCCAAGACCAAGCCCACCTTGGCATCCATGTGCTGGACCATCGATCGGAAGCGATGCTGATCATCACTGATCCCGTCCGCCGCTGTTTGTGACCAATGCGGTTCGGGCGCGGGTTCGTATGGCTTATGAGGAACAAGCCACCACAAGTTGACGAAGAATGGCTTCTGATCAC
>JBAUHR010000931.1:0-2359 GCA_049680385.1 Rubripirellula sp.
TCGCAGCGTTGCGAACGAAACCATCTTGCTTGCGGCCGACTACGTCGCCAAACGAATGTCGCAAATCGGTTTGGACACGACGTCGTTCGATGGCAAGCCGTTCCAACCGGTCTCGATTCGTCTGGGCGCCGAAGCCGGACCGGCGGAAAGCAATCGATTGGTGGTCCGTTTTGGCAACGAACAAGAACGCATCATTGCCGAGCTTGGTGAAAACCTGATGCCGCTTGCTGTCGGCTCGACTCGCGGCCAATTGACTGGGCCACTGGTCTTCGTCGGCTACGGGATCACCGCACCCAAGCTTGGCTACGACGACTACGCTGGCATCAACGCGCAAGGTGCGATCGTGATTGTGATCCGCAAGGAACCGCAATCGGCTGATCCAAACAGCCGGTTTAACGGCACGCGGCATACGCGGCATGCGTTTTTCAACACCAAAATCAAGAATGCGATACGTCACGGCGCTAGCGCCGTGATCTTCGTCAATGATCCTGCCAGCATCGAAATCGGCGTCCAAGAACAAGCCAATCGCATCGACGCCGAACGCAAACGCAAAGTTGCGATTGACCAGCAGATTGCTGCATTGCCCGATGGCGCTATCAACAACCGCGAAACGCTGACCGACAAAGCAGCGGGAATCGAAACGATGATCGGCTCGATGGAAGTCGAACAAAATCGTGCTCGGCGCGGCGTCATGTCGATATCCGAGGCTGGTGATCGTCCCGAGGTTATCCCTGGCGATCCGGTGACCGCAGTTCCGGTTGCTTCGGTCGCACGCGACATCATCGACGCGATCTTAATTCGCAGCAAAGGCAAGTCGCTCGCTCAAATCGAATCATCGATCGACGCCACACTGCGTCCGGACAGCCAGGTGCTGCCAAACGTGTCGGCGACGCTTGGCGTTGATTTGAAAGAATCGCTTCGCGAATCGCCCAACGTGATCGGCGTATTGCCCGGTCGCGGCGAACTTGCCAACGAAACGGTCGTTGTTGGCGCTCACTTTGACCATGTTGGTATGGGTGGCATCGGATCGCTGGCACCGGGAACGGTCGCCATCCATAACGGCGCCGACGATAACGCGTCCGGCACCGCGACGATGTTGGCGACGGCCGACCAAATGGTTCGCCGGCTGAAAGACGTGGCCTCGCACCGCCGGGTTGTCTTTATCGGGTTTACGGGCGAAGAACGCGGGTTGCTGGGCAGTCTGCATTATGTGCGTTATCCGCGATTTCCCATCGAGTCGACTGTCGCGATGATCAACTTGGACATGGTCGGGCGATTGCGAGACAACGAGTTGACCGTTTATGGGACGGGGACGTCGGATGCGATGGACGGAATCGTCGAACAGGCTAACCGTGAAACCAAGTTTGATCTTTTCAAGGTTCCGTCGGGGTATGGTCCCAGCGATCACCAGTCATTTTGCGAAGTCGGCGTACCGGTTTTGTTCTTCTTTACGGGTTTGCACAACGATTATCACCGACCTTCTGACGATTTTGACAAAATCGATTTTGGTGGCATGACCCGGATAACCGATATAACTTCTAACTCTGCGTTCGAGCTAGCCGTTCGTCGCCAGCGCCCAACTTATGCGGCCACCGGAAGAGACGTCCAAATTCGTCGTCAAATGACGGCATTCCTGGGCGTGACGCTTTCGATCCGCAGCGACCAAGTCGCAATCACGGGGCTGACGCCAGGCGGACCAGCAGAAACCAGTGGAATACGGGTTGGCGATCGATTGATTTCGATGTCCGGCAAACCGATCGCTCAGACTTCGGACGTCTTGGCGCTGCTTCGAAACCATTCACCGGGTGACGAAATCAGCATCGACGTCGTCCGTGAAAGCCGTCGGTTTACGGTCAAGCCAAAACTGGAAGCTCGTCCCGACGGCTAGCGAGCGACCGGTAAACCGCAACGACGAAAAGAAAAAGCCGAAAAAAAACGATTCAGGGCAGACAAGCGAAAAACTCGCCTTTACGCCCACAGGAACTGGTGACACAATCGCCGAGATCGATCTTCGAAATTCAAGATCGGCTGACGTTGATGACTCGGCGCGGGTGACGGACACCATCGCGTGGAATCGAGCAAAACAGAGAACGTCAGTTTCAGTACGCACCACACACGCAAGGAGAGCGGACGTGCGATTTTTTGGTAAAGCAGCCATTGCGATGGCTTTGGGATTCCTGGCTGCGATGGCCCCTCAAATGGCATCCGCCCAAGACGCAGGACACCGCGTTGCCGTGGTCGACGTTGCGTACATCTTCAAAAATCACCCCGGCATCAAAGACCAAGTTGCTGCGGTTGAAAACGAGCTGAAGACGTACGGCGGCGAAATGCAAAAGCGCCAAGAAGAGCTCAAGGCTGC
>JBAUHR010000932.1:0-4561 GCA_049680385.1 Rubripirellula sp.
AAAATACCAATGATCGCAATCACGACCAAAAGCTCGACGAGCGTAAAGCCCGCCTTGGAAACGTCACGTCTTTTCATACACTAATCCTGAAACAAGGAGAAAAATGGACTTCTGGCCGGCGTCAAGCGATGGCGCATAAGCACTAAAACCGTCGCACATAGTACACATCTCGCTGGTTCACTCATTAACAATTCTTAAAAGATTCCTGGTCTTTTCTTTCGGTTTTTCTTGGCGTTCATCGCAATTTTTTTCAGCGCATTCTCGGGGCTAACGGAAGCGAATGTTCAGCTGATTCCTCAGGATGGCTCCCTGCCGAACTAGCTGATTCCAGCGTTCTTTCTGGGTCTGCAGTAAATGCCTACTTCACGAAGTCAGGCGATAATATCGGGGGCATTGGTGGATGAATAAGCAGGTAATTCCGTGCAGTTCCGATTCAGTGCGAGCGAGAGTTGAGAGCCGACGGCAGTGGGCAAGGCAATGAGTCCTCTGGTCGCCGAGTTTCGCTACATCGTCCACCACAATCGATCGCTTACGTATTGAGACGCCAGCGTTCTGGTGATGAGTTTGAACACCAAGCAGATTGACGAGGCTTTGGGAGCACAACTACAATCTGGTGGTACGCAACTGACCCTACCGAGAACGAAGTTTTGTTCGTTAAGCCGTCGTGGCAGCGTATAAAGATCGACGACATTCACCTATTTTAATGACGAGACTCTGATGAAAAAATTTACCTTCCTTTGTATGGCAGCCTTGTGCCTTTCTTTTGTCACGATCAGCGGTTGTGGTGGAGGTACAGACGTTGTGGAGGTAGCTCCTGACACTCCGACCGAAGATCCTGCGATGGAGGGAATGACGGACGAAGAGTACAACAAAGCTATGGAAGCAGACATGAACAACTAGACCTTAGTTGTTTTGACGGTCACGCTGCGATCGGGTCAACCGGCATCACGCTACGGCTTGATGCTTGGTTGTCGGTTCGATGGCTTGTTGGCTGGATCGGCAAGAGCATCTAGATCGACTCCACAGAGCCGAAAAGATTGGTCGGGAGTTTCGCTTTCTGACGCAAGGCAGTCCGATCGAGCTTGCTTGAGTTCATCAAGACGTGCCTCAATTTCTGTCTCTGACGATGCGCCACTGGACCGCGCGTACGCCAAAGCGACGCCACGCCAAGCAATCGCTTCCAAAGGGCGACGGAGTTGATCCAGCAATTCCGCTAGGTCAAGAATCATCTTCTCTTCGCGGTTGGTGGATTCCGCCATCTGCCCCCCAATTCGCTGCGTTGTGCGAATCAGCTCCGCGCGAGACGCGACCTCTTTCGCCTCGTCCGTCAAACCGATTTCTTGAAGTGACTGGCTCATCCCGTCATACGCTTGGGAGTCTGTCTGATCAGCGATGACGCATTTTGCAAAAAGACGAATGGCATCGCCGTGTCTGGATTCCTTCGCCGCATGGATCCCATATGCAAACCAAGCATCAGCATACTCCAGGCTCGGATTCGCTTCGATCCATTTTTGCAGGGCTTCTTTTGCATTGGTTGCATAGACACGCCCTAGCAATGCGGTCGCCTCTGCAAAACTCTGATCAACTGATTCCAGGCGTGTCTGTGCTGACCCCCAGTCGTCTTTGCTGATTTCGTTTCGAGCGATACCGAGGGGGCCAATTGGTTCAAATGATTCGTTTGCTGCATCGGTCGGTAGCGGATAAACAACCATCAACAGCGTTCGCAGTTCGCTTTCATCGATATCGCCGATCCGGCTAAGCGTGTTGAGGTGACCGACTGCCTGTAAGCGGTGGCCTTGCCGAATGTAGAGTTGTGCCAAGTTACGATGAACGATGGCAGCATCGGGAACCTGTTGCAATATCTCGATAAACCGTTTCTCTGCCTCGGACCATTCGCCCGCTCTAATCATCCAATCGGCGGTCTGCCCGAGAATCGGAAGCCGCATGTCGGCGTGCTGCGTTGAAAGCTGATCAAGTAATTGAATCGCTTCGTGAAAACGGCGTCGTTCACCCAGCAAGCGAGCCATCATGAAGACAACTTCCGGTTGTCTTGGCGAAATGCGGTACGCCTGCCGCATTAAATCAAAGGCTAGGTCCTCATCCCCATCCTCTAGTGCAAGCGACGCCGAGCTTACCAGTTCCATTGGATCTGTCGACGAATCGACCGGTGTGTCTAAGACTTTGTCAACCGATTTACTGGCGAGAGGAACTGTTGTTTCTTGCAGCGCGTTGTCGGTATCTGTCTCATCTGAACGGGAATGGGTTGCAGCACGTGTGGTCGTATTCGCTTTTTGACTACAGCCAATTGCAAAGACAAGCATTGCTGCCCAGAGATGGCAAGCGACAGTACAGAACTGTGATTGACTACAGTGCCTCGAGTTCAAAATGTTGCTCCTATAAGTTGGGGCTAAGCTTGACGGACGAAATACTCTGCACGCACCTTGGCTGAATCAAGCAGCATCATACCAGCACGAATCTACGGTTTGTAGCAACAGTTGTTCGTTGCTTTTGCACTTTGATTGGTTGCCTGAGACGAAAGGATCCGTCAGAATTTACTTAGTCGATGAAAAGACAGAACGTCGTCATCGTCAGTCCAGCCAATCGTGGAACAATCGTTTGCGTTGCTTAATAAACTGCTTTCAAAACTTCTCGCAACACTTCGTCGTTGCCATTGGCTTGGCCTTGATGGTCAGTTTTGTAGCGTTGGATCATCAAGGCAAATGGCTTGGCCGCGAACAGTTGATGGATAAAACTGATTTCGTGATCCCGAGCGAGGTTCAGTTGTCGCAGCAGAATGAATCGCCTGCGACTCTGGTTGGCCGTCAAGTCTGTCGAGAATGCCATGCGGAAAATTTTGCATTACACGCCAAGCACGGCCACGCATCGACGTTTCGTCTTGTCGCGGATACCGATTTAGGCGCCATATTTAATGGAAAGATGTTTGATGGAGGCGAAGGGTACGGAACTTATGAGTACGAAGCCGATGATCAAGGTCAGCTTTTTGTGCGATTGAGAAGCCGGTTCGGTGATGAGCCTTTTCCGCTGCAGTACGTTCTTGGTTCCGGGCAACACGCGTTAACAATGCTGACGCTTGCTCCTGGAGTTGATGGGCAGACCGAAGGTATTGAGCATCGTGTGTCTTGCTATCCAGGTTCACGCATTGGTTTGACGCCGGGGCATTCAAAAATGCAACCCGAACAGGCGCTTGAATTCTTTGGTGATGCGTCGCGGGGTGAGCCGTTGGAAAGATGTGTTTATTGTCACACGACGACGTCAAAAATCGAGAAGGAACAAGTCACACAGTTGGTTGCCAGTGTGAACTGCGAAAAATGCCACGGGCCTGGAAGCGAACATGTTCGACAGGCCAGAAACAGCAGGAAACCGCCTCCCTTTTCGGTTGGTCATCCAAACTGGGATGCCGAGTCGGAAATTCAATTGTGTGGGGACTGTCATCGGATGCCACGAGGCATGACAGACAAAGAACTGCGGGAATATTCTGACATATTGACTCGATTTCAACCGATTGGAATGCTGCGCAGTCTTTGTTATTTGGAATCCGACCGTCAATTGCGGTGTACATCGTGTCACAATCCGCACGCGACGATTGGGCAAAGCAGCGAAGCGGACCACGTTCGCAATTGCGTCCGATGTCACCAAGAAGGTCACGACGAACATGTTGTTTGTCCGGAGTCACCCCGCACAGGCTGTATCGAGTGCCACATGCCTGCAGTTGAACTGGATCAGGGACTTCAGTTCCATGATCATTGGATCCGCGTTCGCGACGACTGACCCGGGCATTTGACATCATCTTGAGTCAAAAAAAACCTCGCACATCGGTGATGTGCGAGGTCCGATCCAGCAGCGACCAAGGGTCTACTGATTAAGTTGTTCTTCGATCGTTTCGGAGTTGGCCTTGGTGCCCAAAGCTCCCCACAAACCGTAGGGGCTTTGCGATCCAGGCGAACGTGTGCCGCCCTGACCTCGACGAACACCGCCTGCACGACGATCGCCTGCTTCAACAGAATCGGTCATGAACACGACCGCTCCGTCACCCATCAGTACGTGAGCACCACCTTGGTGGCGGCTTGCGGCCGGCATCGTTCCTGACGAGTCGATCCAAATTCCTACGCAATTCTCGCTGTTTGGAGGCAAGACAGTGAAGACTTGTGTACACATCGCACGAAAGTTCGCCCAGTTTGCACCACGAGCTTCGTGATTGTTTGCACTGAGGTCAGTTGGAGGTGTGCACCCAGAAGTGCTGCCAGCTCTGCACCAGAATTGAGGTCGTTCAGGGTCAATTTGGCCCGCGTCCGAACACAAAGATGGGTTGTTGCTGACGAACTGACCACCACGACGTTCCCACGACGCGGCAGCACGAATGTCGCCGTCACCTAGGTCGGTAAGAATCTCAGCCATGGCGATCGTATTGGATAGCCCGTCGAGAATATCGCGGAACTTTGCCTCTTTGCGATTCATAAAGAATCCACGTGCCACAGAGTTGAAGTTCTGAACACCACCGTTACTGCCGGGAGATAGATCGCCACTTAAGTAATTATTGTGC
>JBAUHR010000933.1:0-8477 GCA_049680385.1 Rubripirellula sp.
GGCTTGCATCAGATTGTGTCCCTTCATCGGTTTGTCGATGTAGAGCGTGTGCATCGACGGGGCATCGAAGCCTGTCAGCCACATGTCGCGGACGATCACCAGCTCAAGCGGATCGTCATCGTCCTTCATACGATCGGCGAGTGCTTTGCGTTGTTCCTTGTTGGAGTGGTGATTCGCGAGCAGCGGGCCATCGCTTGACGCCGCCGTCATGACGACTTTGATTTTGCCTTTGTCTAAATCATCGTCGTGCCAATCGGGACGGAGATCGATGATCTCGGCGTAGAGTTCTGCGGCAATCCGGCGTGACATGCTGACGATCATGCCCTTGCCCTTCTGGACCGACTGCCGGGTCTCGAAATGATCAACGATGTCGCCGGCGATGTTGTGGATGCGTTTTTCGCTGCCGATCAACGCTTCCATTTGCGTCCACTTGGCTTTTGCCTTTTGCGTATCGGTCAGGTCGCGTTCCTCCAGCTCTTTGTCGAGTTGCTGGATCAGCTTTTTCCCCTCCTCCGACAAAGCGACCTTCGCCAAACGGCTTTCGTAGTAGATCCGCACCGTGGCCCCATCTTCGACGGCCTGGGCGATGTCGTAGATGTCGACGTAGTTTCCGAACACCGCGGGCGTGTTCACATCCGTCGCTTCGATCGGGGTACCGGTGAAACCGAGATAAGTCGCGTGGGGCAGCGCATCGCGAAGGTACTTGGCAAAGCCATAAGCGATCCGTTTGCCTATGACGTTTCCGTCTTCGTCTTTCACATCAACCGTTTTGGCTTGGAACCCGTACTGGGTGCGGTGGGCTTCGTCGGCAATCACGACGATGTTCTTGCGGTCGGATAATTGCTCGTACACATTGCCCTGCTGCCCATCAACTGTATCGGGCTGAAATTTCTGGATCGTCGAAAACACGACGCCGCCTGACGACACCCGAAGCAAATCTTTTAACTGATCGCGGCTATCGGCTTGGACGGGATCTTGGCGAAGCAATTGCTTGGCGGATGCGAACGTGTCGAACAATTGGTCATCCAAGTCATTCCGATCGGTGATGACCAGGATCGTTGGGTTGTCCAACGCCAGCACGATCTTGCCGGTGTAGAACACCATGGATAGCGACTTACCGCTACCTTGCGTATGCCATACGACACCGGCCTTGCGGTCGCCGCGAGGTTGCTCCTTCACGCCGGCAAGATCATAGGACTCCGGGGTTTGAGCGACACGATCGGCAACGGTCGCCCCGTCTTCCTTTTCCCATTGCCCCGCTTCCAAATCCGCCGCCCGTAGCGTCGAAGTTACCGCTGCATTGACTGCGTAGTACTGATGATACGCCGCCAACTTCTTCACCGTCGTGATGCTGACCTGCTTGGTTTCAGGGTCTTCGCGACGTCCCTTTTCAAAAACGATGAAGTGCCGGATCAGATCCAAGAACGTGACCGGATTGAGCATTCCTTCAATCAGCGTTTCCATCTGCCCCCTCAGTGGCGACGCTTCGCTTTCCCCATCCGCCGACTTCCACGCCATGAACCGCGTATAGCCTGCCGAGATTGATCCGGCTTTGGCATCCAACCCGTCGGAAACCACACAAATCGCGTTGGTGGTGAACAGGCTGGGGATCGTCGCCTTGTACGTTTCGATCTGATTGAAGGCACTTCGGATGGTCGCGTTTTCGTCACCGGGGTTCTTCAGCTCGATCACTGCGAGCGGCAAACCGTTGACGAATAGGATCAAGTCCGGTCGTTTGTTGTGATGATTCTCGATGACCGTGAACTGATTGACGACCAGAAAGTCGTTCCGCTCGGGATGATCGAAATCAACCAGCCAAACCCGATCACCCCGCTCGTCGCCATCTTTGTGCGTTGAGATGGGAACGCCCTCGGTAAGCAACCGATGAAACGCCTCGTTATCGACCAGCAATTCAGGCGACCGAATCCGCAGCACCTCCTTCACCGCCGCATCCCAATCGCCTGCCGAAACACCTGGATTCATTTGTTCCACTGATTTTCGCAATCGAGCCTCCAGAATCACATCGCCGTAGCCTGTCCGCTCTGGCGAATCGCCGTCATGAGCGATCGAGCTACCGTGCAGGTAGGCATAGCCGAGCGATTCAAGTCGTTCGATGGCAAGTGTTTCAATGGCGGATTCTGTGATCTTGCTACTCATCACCTGCCTCTGTGACGACGTTGGTTGCTCTCGGTCCTGAAGTGCCGTATCCCAGGAATGCTGAAAGTCGCGACTTCAGTCTTTCAAAGCTCGAAGTCTTCAGAAACGGAGATTTACCATCGGCAACTTGTTGATGAGAACTGGCAATTTTCCCAGGACCTTTTCGGATTGGATAGTGATGTGCTCCATCCAACTCAACGCTAATCGGCACGCACGCTTCCGGTACGAGGATCGCGAGGCAAGTTGCAGGGCTACCATTTACGTCATTCACCGAAAATTCGATTGTTCGAATAAGGCCGTTGCTGCTACTCAGATGTCTTGCTTCGGCGTCGTAGAGCGATTTTATCGAACTCTCCAGATCCAAGTCAGCATCTATGCCAACTACTTCGCGATCGTCGGTAACGCCAACAACGAGAACTCCTCCACCAGCATTCGCGAACGCCGCAACGTCTTTGCAAAACTCAAATTTTGCCTTGTTCTTTGGCTCGCCTTTCGGGCGGTGCCAGAAGTCGATTGTCTGCTTGAAATCGAAGTATTCGGGTTCTTGATGAGTCTTTGCCGTTACAATCTCAACAAAGCGACGCCAGTAAGCCTCGCTTTCGAACTCGGTCTGTGATTGCTGCCACGTCTCAATCGTGCTTAGTATTCTACGAAGCGAGTCACGTAGGAATGCGAAGTACTCAGCA
The DNA here is from genome assembly GCA_049680385.1 of Rubripirellula sp. Classification (GTDB taxonomy): domain Bacteria; phylum Planctomycetota; class Planctomycetia; order Pirellulales; family Pirellulaceae; genus Rubripirellula. Next base: position 2,844 of record JBAUHR010000933.1, read on the forward strand.
CACTCGCCTAGAACAAAATTTGCGACCCTGGGGACAAGTCTTTGTTCCGTGATTGAAAACTCTGGCATTTGCGGATCAAAGTCGCTGTAATAATCGCCAGCTAGTCGATCGAACATAAAACGAAGCGAAAGATGTTTGCGGGTCATCAGTCCAAGTGAGACCTCTGTGAGCGACCGGATATCTAGTCGATCGGTATCACCTTCCTCCGGGATATCCTCAAGCAGAGCAACTTGACGATCTCCACGCCGCGTCGAGCCCCATACCTCGTATGTAAAGAGCATAGCTGGAGCATATGGGCTTTTCTCCCGAAGCCATATGATGTAGGCCTCAATACTCGCGAGCTGATCCATGTGTTCCTGCACCAAGGCTGACAGGATGCTGACAAGACTGCGGTAGTCATTGATGGTTGGTGCCAGGCGTTGCATTTCCAAGGACGCATTCTTTAGAGTTTGAGCGCATTCGAGTACACGCGATGTTTCTTCTTTGAGCTTTTGGTTGTTGCCTTCACCATAATTTACCCACCAATGAATAGGATGCCCAATCCTGGATGGAGCATGATCGCCTTCATCCCGATCCAAGGCATGGATGCTTTCGTTAGCGTTTTGCAAATGCCAGAGAATACGGCCAAGAACACACGCCCCTTTATTAAACAACAGCTCCGCGTGCAAAGCTTCGCTTGACTCAAATGAGTCTGGAGCAAAGCCGACTAGTTCATCTTTACTCATGATGCAACCCTTACTGCACCGGACATCAATTTGGGGAGAAGCGTGTCTCGCAGTTTTTCTAGACAGTTGCGAGATCTGTCGTTTGCTCGGATCTTATTGTTGAGGGGTTCAAACCAAGAGTTGAATGCGGCAATTTTCGGTGTTGGCGGAATAACTAGCTCGAAAGTTAGTGCAGCGTCGCGATTCAATCCGGGAACAGCGGAATCTGAACTCTGAAACGGAATGGTCTTCAGTAAAAAATTCTCGAAGTGCAAAGGACTTTCAGGACCAGACTTCGATTTGACGAAGTATGTCGTGTCAATTGGATGGAAGTCTTCACGCAGATAAATGACCTCTCCAATTGTCCCCTTACGCCCGATGACGATCCCGGGACCGTCGACCATCGGACGATCGTGATAACCAACAACCCCGCTGGATCCCACAACCGGGAAGCCGCTCCCCGTGCGGTCGGTTGCTTTCAACGCTTTTCCGTAGTGAAGCTCGATCAAGTCACCGAGGGTCCCCTCCTCCCAATCGTCGCTTGCTTCTTCGACGAACCATTGGCGGAAGAGGGTTTCGGCCATGGCTTCGAGGGTTTTGTTCTGGCGGTGCAGCAGGTCGATCTTGTCGTCCAGGCTGGCCAAGACACCGACTATCGCCTTTTGCTCGGAAATGGATGGCAGGGAAAGAGGCATCTTCTTCAATTGACCAAGGTTGAACCCTGGAACTGCTGCACCGATTCCGTTGTTCAGGATTTCAGATTGTTTGTCTGGGCTTGAAAACAGGTAATAAATGAATCGATGGTCGGCCGCTTCCGGGTTGACCGAAAGCTTCATTTGCTTGTTTGAAATGACGTACCGCTTATATCGAGCACTCTCGTCGATCAGACCTATCTGGTTGATCGTTCCCCAGCACGTGAAGACGATGTCGCCAAACTCCACAACCGAACGCTCAAATTCAGAGGCTTTCTCTTCGGTGACAAACACGAGCCCTTCGTCTTTAATTCGCACACCAACATTGGGACTGAGGTTTCCGCCTCTAATGACAGGGACGCCATCATCAACGAAGAATTTCGAACTAATCGCTGATCCGAAAGGGCCGGTGGACATCGCGTGTTTATGCTCAGCGGCAATGTCTTCGACAAGGTATTCTCGCCACTCACTCATCACCCACCTCCCCCAGTTCCGCTTCGATCTGTTCGATCGTTGGCAGGGACGACCGCAGGTCATCCGGCAGGTTTTCAGTGATCTGGTATTCGCTGACGCCGATAGGTTTGGTCAGGTCGCGGAGTGAGTATTCGACTTTGATGTCACTTTTGCTTTTGCAAATCAGGATGCCGAGGGTTGGGCCGTCGGCTTTGGTGCGGACCTGGCTGTCGACGGCGGAGATGTAGAAGTTCATTTTGCCCGCGAACTCGGGCTTGAACTTGACGACCTTCAAGTCGATCACGATGTAGCAATGCAGCTTCAGATGATAGAACAGCAAGTCGATGCTGTAGTCGTCGCCGTCGACGTTGATCTTGTATTGCCGACCAACGAATGCGAACCCCGCGCCGAGCTCGAGCAGGAATTTGGTCAGGTGTTCTAGCAAGCCGTCTTCGAGTTCCCGTTCGTTGTGCCGCTCGGTGAGCGTTAGGAAGTCGAAGTTGTACGGGTCGCGGAGCAATTGCCGGGCAAGGTCGCTTTCGGGCTGCGGCAACGTTGCTTCAAAGTTGTCGATCGCCTTGCCTTCCCGCAGGTGCAAGCCGGTTTCGATCTGGTGGGTCAGGACGGCTCGTGACCAGTTATTCTCGATTGTCTTTTGGACGTAGAACAGGGCGTCGGCGGGGTCGTCTAACCTCTGCATCAGCAGGATGTTATGCCCCCAAGGAATTTGCGACACAAGTTGTGGCGTATTTGGCGGTTCCGTTTGGGAAACAACTTGTTTCCCAATTGGGGCAAATGGGGCAACAGCTTGTTTCCCAATTGCTTGCTCGGACGTCCAGAATCGATACCACTGACGAATCGACTTCAAATTACGGTGCGAAAAACCCTTTATCTCCGGAAATTGGTTGAGCAAATCCTTGCTCATCTGCTTCAAAAAGCCGTCGCCCCACTTGGCGGTTTCCTGTCGCTCGACGATTTGTTCGCCCAGGAACCAGTAAAGGTCCAGCATCGCGTAATTGACCGCGACAGCGGCTTTGATCTGGGATGCGTGAACCCGGCTTTTGATCGAAACGATCCACTCGCGGTATTCCTCGTTATTGATTAGCTCGGTCATTTGGCGTCCTTTTTGACCGGGATCTGCACTTTGGCGAGACTATCGGCGATCGCTTGGTTCAGTTTGGCCTCCTCATCTAACTGGCTCTCAAACTCGGCCTTCAGGGCGGCAAAACGCTCGGCAAAGTCAAAATCGTCTTCTTCGTCGGGGAGTCCGACGTAGCGGCCCGGTGTCAGGACATAATCCAGTTCAGCGACACGCTCGATCGGCACCGAAGCACAGAAACCTTTTTCATCCTCGTAGTCGTTTCCGTTCTCCAATGGGTCGCCGGTTCGCGCCTCACCAGTTCGCCACAGGTGGTAAGTCGCTGAGATGCGGTCGATGTCATCGGTCGATAGCTCGCGGGTTCGGCGATTGATCAGATGCCCAAGATTTCGAGCGTCGATGAACAGGATCTCACCCTTTCGCGGGTGCCCGTTCGTTCTGGCTCGGTTCAAGTACCAAAGAGCCGCCGGGATCTGAGTATTGAGGAACAACTTGGCGGGAAGGTTCACGACGCAGTCGATGACGTTGCCGTCGGCGATCATGGCCTTGCGGATGTCGCCTTCGCCGCTCGTCTTACTGGTCAATGCTCCCTTGGCCAAAACGACGCCGGCGCGACCACCGGGGGCCAAGTGAAACAGAAAGTGTTGCAGCCATGCAAAGTTGGCGTTGCCCGGCGGCGGCGTTCCAAATTTCCACCGACCGTCACTTCGCAACAGATCTCCGCTCCAATCGCTGACATTGAACGGCGGGTTGGCGATGATGAAGTCGGCCTTCAAGTCCTTGTGGGCGTTGTTGAGAAACGAACCTTCGTTGTTCCATTTGACTTGAGAGGCATCGATGCCACGGATGGCCAAGTTCATCTTGGCCAGTCGCCATGTCGTTTGATTGCTTTCCTGGCCGTAGATAGAAATGTCGTCGACACGGCCTTGGTGCTCAGTGACGAACTTTTCGCTCTGCACAAACATGCCACCGCTGCCACAACAAGGATCGAAGACGCGACCGCTGTACGGCTCCAGCATCTTGACTAATAGCTCGACGATGGACCGGGGCGTATAGAACTGTCCGCCCTGCTTGCCTTCGGCAAGTGCAAACTCGCCCAGGAAGTATTCAAATACGTGACCGAGCACATCGGCACTGCGGTCCTTCGCGTCGCCCATGGCGATGTTGCCGACAAGGTCGATCAATTCACCGAGACTGACTGGGTCGAGGTTTTGTCTGGCGAATACTTTGGGCAACACCCCTTTCAAGATCGGGTTTTGTTTCTCGATGGCGTCCATCGCGTCATCGACCGTTTTCCCGATCGTGGGTTGTTTGGCCTGCGAGACCAAATGCGACCACCGGGCTTCGGCTGGAACGAAGAACACATTTTCGGCTTTGTACTCATCTTCATCTTCGGGGTCGGCTCCGGCCAGTTCGCCCTCGCCTGCTTTCAGGCGATCGTAGAGTTCCTCAAACGAGTCTGAGATGTACTTCAGGAAGATCAGTCCCAGGACAACGTGCTTGTACTCGGCCGCGTCGATGTTCTTGCGAAGCTTGTCGGCGGCTTTCCAAAGTTGTTTTTCGAGTGGTTCGGCTTTGACCGCTTTCTTGGTCGCTCGTTTCTTCGCCATGTTCGTTTGCTTCCTGCCTGTGCCTAGTTGCGGGTGGCTGAACCTGTTTTGAGGGGCATTCCGGCTCGATCCGCCCACATGCGTGTCCTTTTGCGCACTTTTGCACGCCCAACGCTTCTCATTCAGGCATTTTAGCGGATTGGGCGGGGTTGGTTAGCGGTCGACAGAGGGGCCGAAAAGATCATCAAGCTTTGATCGGGGCGGCGGGGCTGGCGAGGAATAGCCAATCGATTGCATTTGGAAGATTCCAGCAAAGACTGGCTGCCCGACTGATTGGTCGATCCAAATCTCTCCCTCGGTGAACCCTGAAGACAACGTGATATTCAGAGACACAACCTGCCCTGCATCGACGACTGCGGGAACCGGAAATCTGAATGTCAGCGTGGTTGGATCATCGAACGGAACATTGATGCTCGGCATCTCCATTTCAGCCGGCACGTCCTTCTGCGGATTTGTCGTGGAAGCCGTGCCAATGACACGAGTGGGATTCAAGTTGACACCGAAGATCGCGACCTGACGCATCCCAACGTTCTGGATGGTCACCACATAGCGATCGTTTTGGATCTCTTGAAAGCGAATTAGTTCCAGACGCGGCGTGGTCAGGGCGTCTTGGTAACGCTGAAGTTCCGTTTGGAACCTTTGGTTGTCGACGTGCAACGCCTTGTTTTGTTCCAACGCAACGTAGGCGATCTCGTTCGCCCTATCCGCTTGCTGGCAACCACGCAACGCAATGAGCGTCGTGACAACGAAACCGATGAATGTGAAAAACCATCCAACGAGCGTGGCGGTCCACGTCACCACATCGGTTTTCCTGACCATGTCTTGTTGCATTCGTGATTCTTGCTGGTTGGGTTGAAGTGGTGATATCGCACCGAAAAGTCTGTGGATAGCGAACCGTGAACCGTTGCGATTTCGGGTCATGCATGGAAGTCTTGGATTGTCCAAAGCTCTGCTTAGGGGACAAGCCTATCTAATTTTTACTTCTTCATTTGCCCCTGGGTAAGGTGGTTCATATGGTTCAACATGCTTATCGCAACGCAAGGCACAAACGTCGCTGCAACCCGCCAATACTTTGA
>JBAUHR010000934.1:0-2030 GCA_049680385.1 Rubripirellula sp.
CCTAAGATCGGATTACGCTTCAGTCCCCTATTGGCAACCGCCCAATTGAAAACGCGGTTCATTGCGGTCATTCCGTTACGTTTGGTCGTCGAATTCCAAGTCGTGCTGTCTTGAATCCACTTGGTAATGTACGCGGGCGTCATCTTGCCGACGGTGACACTTGGGTATTTATCGGTGAATGTTTCGAGCAGCTCCTTGTACCGTGCCGTGGTCGTTTTGGCTCGGTTTTCCTTGCACCAAATGATGAAGTCGCAGATCAAGTCCTCCACGAGGTCGTCATCGCTCGTATTTGGATCTTTATCGGCCATTAGCCGATAGAACTCGTCCTCGGCCTCCTGCTTGTCAGAACCCAAATTGTGGCGTTTGCCATTGATTGTGACCATCCAGAGCTTTCGATCTCTCCGGTACCACATCTTGTTTTTACGTCCCATAGTTCTTTCCTCGGTTTAGTACCCGAATAGTAACCACGAGCAGAAAATTGGCAAGAAATACGGTGTTTCAGCGACTTGGCCTCCAGTCTGTCGATCCGGAGGTTGCGGGTTCGAGTCCCGTCCGCGTCGCTTTCTAAACCTCGTTGCAACAACAAGTTGCGGCGGGGTTTTTTCGTGGGATTGGGATGCTGTCTGCTGGACGATTCCCTATTAACGCGACGAATCACTGTCTTACGGCAGTTCACGAATGCGGATGTTGCGAAATTTGATCGGCGATCCTTCGTGCTCCAAGCACAAGTAACCTTCGCTCGGTTTGCACTCGTTACCGCCCGAGACCTCTTCACCGTTGACCCACAAGCGAACTTCGCCGTTGATGCCACGGATGTAATAGTGATTCCATTGCCCAAAACCTTTGCTCAGGTCCTTGGAAGGAAAACTGCGTTGCCCATTGGGTGAAAGCGGTGGAAACGGTTTCATTGTTGACGAACCGACTGCGAAGATGTCGCCGTTGGTCGAAAACCAATCCGCCTTTTTGCCGCTGCGTTCTTCGAATTGTTTGGTGTAGCCATGATCGAGCATTTGGATCTCGATTCCGCCGCTGGGCAATTTATTGGGTGGCAAGTCTTTCAGGGCTTCTTCGGGCACCCAAGCAAACACGCCTGAGTTGCCCGCGTCCTTTTGATGACTCCACTCGATCACCATCTCAAAATTCTTGTACTTCTTTTTCGTTCGCGTTCCGCCGATGGGAGTGCCACTGCAAAGGCAAGTACCGCCATCCCAGGTCATGGTGTTGTCGTCACCGTTGACGCGAACGAAGTCGTCTTCGTCCAGCGTTATCCAGCCAGGGCCAGTCCCGTCGATGAAAGCACGCTGATCGGCGCAAGCTAATGTGGCAAATACTAGAAGTAGCGGAAAGCATGTGATGCAGCGAGTCATGGGGCACCCTGAAAGCGGACGGAGTTTCTTGCTGGTAACGATCATAGCTGAAGTGATCGTTAGGGGTTGCCTAGTGAGCTGATTGCCGGGACAGCGTTTGGGTAGCGGTAATTCGGTCTGGCAGGATGCCTAACTTACGGCTTCCGAGTGAAGACGGGTTCGGAGTCTGTGGAGAGTTTCTTGTTGTAGCTGTAGCCATCGGCTTTGAAGTCGATAAGGCCGTCAACGGTTTTGACGTTTTCTTTGATGATGTGTTGGGCCATCATCCCACGGGCTTGCTTGGCGAAGAAGCTGATCATTTTGAACTGACCGTTCTTCCAGTCTTTGAAGTGCGGGCTGATCACGTTGGCGTCCAGTGACTTGAGTTTTGCGACCCGTGCGTATTCCTTCGACGCCAGATTGACAACTAAGTCACTCTTGAGAGTTCGCAAATCGGCGGACAACGCGTCGCGTATTTTTTCGCCCCAGAATTGATACAAGTCTTTGCCTTGCGCCGTCGTCAGCTTCGTCCCCATCTCCAGTCGGTACGGCTGAATCAAATCCAACGGTCGCAGCACGCCATAGAGACCAGATAGAATCCGCAAATACTTATCGCTTCGTCGCACTTCGGCGGCTGACAGAGAGTCGACGTCCAGCCCTTGATAGACGTCGCCCCGGAATGCG
>JBAUHR010000935.1:0-5864 GCA_049680385.1 Rubripirellula sp.
AGTCAGCAAGGTCTGTCTTTTGGCGTCGATAGAAGTCCATGATCCGATTGACGCAAAACTTGTCACGATCGGTATCCGTGATGACGGGATGCGGCGAGAACTCAAGTCCGCTTGGTGTTAACGCCAGATGTTCGGAAACCATCCGTGCAGCTTCGAGATACTTTTTCAGTAGCGCCGGTGACATGGCAAGCGACTCGCCCGAGTTGTCAAAGCCGGCTTCGTTGGCCGGATCAACCGGAAACGACGCCGCTGGTCGAATGTCAGCACCGGTCAGATCACGAATCGTGTAGTTGTACTCGCTACTGCTCAAGCGGCGCGCCAGCACGATTCCGGGATCGCCGCTCGTCCGTTTGGCTTCAGCTTTCTTGACTTGCTTGATCCAATCAATCACCGCCGACCTTTCCGCGTCGGTCGGTTGGTGGTCTGCATCTTCCGGCGGCATGTCGCCCGTTTCCAATCGTTCTAGAACGACCGTCCACCGTCGAAAGTTTTTCACGACCGCTGCCACATCGACATCGACACTCAAGTTCAAATCGCCCTCGGCGGTCTGATCGTCGTGGCATTGCAGACAATTCGATCGCAGCATCGGTTGCACGGTTTGTCGAAACGCGGCCTCCATCGGATCGGCAGCGTATGCGACACCGACAAATAGCATCAGGAAGATTGAGGCGATGATGCGCATCAGAAGCATGAGGGCACCGGACGAGCGAGCGAAGCGGAAGGGAGGAAGCCGAACGTTACGGCGGCGGGAACGACATCTTATAGGAATCGGCGTTCGCAAGCCAGCATTTCGAACGCCTGACGATCGCAGCGAACTTTCGCTTCATCGACTGGGGCGAGATGGAGGCGGATGAACAAGAATGGGACGATGATGACTACCAAAACTATCTGATTGACGTCACAAGCAGAGTGACGTCGATCAATCGGCGGGGCAAGTTCACCGACAAGTACTCCGTTAATGGGACACTGAAACAAGGCAAGACGACTGGGGCCGATCCCTGAAGCTCTCGCCGATCAAGTAGCACCAGTATCGGCGGCGGTGCAAGCGAAGGCTGTTTATCCAGAAGCCTGGACGACCTTCACGCGTGCGACGTGCGCTGGGTTTGCATTGGGGTTTCAGTTCCCCGAACCATTTGAGCAATCCATTGGCACTCAAGCCCCAAGCGGCTTCCCAACAAATGGTTTTGTTATCATGCGGTTTGGGAGTTGGTCGCATTGTTGGATGACAGATCGAGGCACGCAGAGTAGCCATTCACATAGGCAGAACGTCATTGCAGTCCTCGTGCCTGGCGATTTCGGACGATATTCCACTGGAGGCGCGCCCTGGTTCCTGATGTTTCGTGCCAACTTGATAGCCTTGATTTACCAGTTCCAAACACTGACTCTTTGCTCAAACGGATTTTTTTGCATGACTGAAACATTTACCAACTCGCGTGCCTACTTCCATCTCCAACGATTCGCGATTGGGGCTGTTTGGGTTGGGGCGTTCACCGGGATCGCGGCCGCAATTTGGTCATGGGGCGTTCGCGGCGACGCTCAGCCGACGTTGACCATCGTTTCGATGGTTGCACTCGCGACGTCGACACCCGTCGTGCGAAATTTACGACGGTCCGCTCGTTACGCGGATTCCGTTTAACACGGATTCGCCGAAACCACAGACAATCTCGCTATGCACGGGCACGTCGTTGCCCGTCTTTCAGCGTCCGGCGACACCTGCCGCGTTCTGATTATTGAACCTGCCACCTGGGAAATTGCGTTATGCCTTGGACATGCCCTTCATGCAACGGTGAAACGGATCTCGGATACAACATCTGCTGGACGTGTCAGGTTGCCCGACCAGGTACGGATGCCAGTGCCGCAAGCGACCTTGTAAAGCTGTTGATAACGACAACACCATCTTTCGCCACCCATACAATCGACGGCTACTTTGGGCCCGTTTTTGGCGAGACAGTTTACGGGGCAAACGTACTTCGCGATTTCTTTGCAGCAATCACAGACGTGGTGGGTGGACGTTCCGATGCGTACGAGTCGTTGTTGATTCGCGGACGCAGCGCCGCGATGTCAGAAATGGCAGATCGTGCAGTCAAACTTGGCGCGAACGCTGTTGTTGGTATGCGGTTCGATTACTCGACCGTCGGTAATTCCATGTTGATGATTTGCTGTGTCGGTACTGCCGTAAACGCAGTTCCGAATCACGATCAGACGGGTGTCTAGCCGAATGCTGCCGCAAATTTAGATTTGCGTTTTTATTGCGATAGATTCGGTTGTCTCTAGCGATCCGGAGAACACAGATTCCTGGACTTCGGTTGTCCGGTCCCGGCCGAACGTAAGACCAAGGTGGAACGCATCGCGGCAACCAAACCATGTGAACGGCCGAGATTGCACCCCGCGTCCATCGACGCTAGACGCCGCTGAACGGATCCCGTTGCTTTCGCACCAGCATTTCATTGGCGCGTTGGTCGCCCACGAAAGTTTCGTTCATGGCGTCCCACTTTGCGATCCGACCAGGCCCGGTTTCGGGAAACAATCGAATCATGGCGTTTGCGATGTGACAGAGTACGGCCGATGCATGTCCGACTTCGACTGGTGCACGCGGTTCGCTTCGAGTCTTTACGCAATCAACGAAATTCGCCAAATGCGCCGAGTGCGGGTCGTCGACGCCAGTCGGTTTATCCGGCAGTCCGACCAGCAGTTCAGGGCTGGATGCCGTCGTGCCTTTGTATCCGGTCTGCAGCCAACCATCGGTTCCTTCGAATCGAGTCTGCACGGATTCCGGACCACTTTCGCACACCAGTTCGACGCCGTTTTCGTACTTGCAACGAAAGCGAGTTTCGGTCGCCGTGTTGAACAGACTTCCCTCGGGCAAGAACTTTGCGTCCAAACATTCCACTTCCACCGGACCACCGGTATCCAGGCCCATGCCCCAGTGCGCCATGTCGTTGCAATGCGCGCCAAAGTTCGTGATCTGTCCGCCCGAATAGTCATAGTTGAAACGGAACCGGTACAAACAGCGATCATCGTGATAGGGCACGGACGGTGCGGGACCAAGCCAAGTCGGATAGGCAAACGTTTTCGGGATGGGCGTCGCGTCCCAGCCTGGTCCTGGCCCAACCTTGTTGTTGTAACCCACCTTGGTGACGATTCGATTCAGTTTGCCAATCCGTCCGGCCTTCGCGGCTTCGCAAATGAACTGGCTGACGGGGTTGGACCGTTCCTGGCTGCCGGTTTGCAAGATGCGATTGTTCGCACGAGTCGCCTGAATCATTTGCCGTCCATCGGCAACCGAGAACGTCAGCGGCTTTTCACAGTAGACGTCTTTGCCGGCTTCAAGTGCCATCACCGTGATCGTACGGTGCCAGTGGTCGGGGACGATGACAATCACCGCATCGATGTCATCTCGTTGCAGAATCTGACGAAAATCGGAATACGCATCGCACTTGAAGGCGGTGCCGTTCTTCGATCGACGCTGGTTCGCGGCCTCAACCATTTCTTTAGCTGGTTTACGTCCATAGAAATGTTCGGGTTCTTTGTAGCCGGTGCTTCCTTCGTTGACGTCACACACGGCCAGAACATTTCCAAGGTCAGCGGCAAGAAACCGTTTCAGCATTCCCATGCCTTGGTTTCCCGTGCCGATGAAAGCAACATTGATCCGGTTGCTCGGGGCATCTGCCGAAAGTACACGAGATGAAACCAGCAACGGTGCTGCTACGGCAGCGGAAGACTTCAAAAAGTCACGGCGATTGTTCATGGGGAACCTTCTTGCGGGACAACTAAGACGCAGACAAAGCCATTTTGCTGACGGACGGGCGCTGACAGACGATTGCTGACAGACGATTGCTGACCGGCAGGCGACGACGGTCATTGGACGAGTGAGACAACACTACCAGTCTAACGAAGCCCCATTCGTCCGGGGGTGGTGCGAGAGAGTGAAACGGTCGCCTTCCAAGTCGCGTCGTCGACGAAGTCACGTTGAGAACGGCGTTTTCGCTGGGAAACCAGGGCAACTCACTTGTTCAAAATACACAAATTAGCCGCCACGCGCTAGCGTCCGGTTTCCGGGAACCGCGTGCTAGCGCACGGCCGCTGATCTACCCAGCTTAAAAAAGTGAGTCGACCTGGCTGGGAAACCCGTTGCCTGTTGGGATTTCGACTGATTCATTACCATGACGAGATTATCTGACCGCCCCTACGCGTCCTCGTATTCAGCCGCAACGATCGAATGAAACATATTCGGAACTTCTGCATCATCGCCCACATCGATCACGGTAAATCGACTCTGGCCGACCGACTGATCCAGGCCTGCAACGGCATCACACAGCGTGACTTCCATGATCAGATGCTCGATTCAATGGACATCGAACGCGAACGAGGGATCACGATCAAGAGCAACACGGTGACGTTGTCCTACACGGCTGCCGACGGCGACGAGTACCAGTTGAATTTGATTGACACACCCGGCCACGTCGACTTCTCGCACGAAGTTCGACGATCCCTGATGGCTTGCGAAGGCGCGTTGATCGTCGTTGACGCATCACAGAGCGTGGAAGCCCAAACGGTCGCCAACCTATACTTGGCGTTGGAATACGATCTTGAACTGCTGCCGGTGATTAACAAGATCGACTTACCAGCCGCCGATGTCGACCGCGTTCGGATGGCGATCGACGAAGAACTGGGGCTCGACCCGTTCTTGGCAATTCCCGTATCGGCAAAAACGGGCGTTGGGATCGAGGACGTGTTGGAAGGCATCGTCAAACACTTGCCGCCTCCGAAAGGCGATCCGTCCGCTCCGCTGAAAGCACTTGTATTCGACGCGCATTTTGACAAGTACCGCGGCGTGATTCTGCAGTGTCGTGTGATGGAAGGCACGTTGAAGCCGCGTGACGTGATTCACTTCATGCATGCGGATCGAGATTTCAAAGTTGACGAAATCGGACATAACCAATTCAAACTGATTCCCCAGAAACAACTGACGGCCGGCGAGGTCGGGTACATCGTCGCGGGCGTCAAGAGCGTTCAAGATATCGAGATCGGTGACACGATCACGCTTCTGGATCGCCAAGCTGACGCGCCCATTCCCGGCTATCAACCAGCCAAGCAAGTGGTTTTCTCGTCGGTCTATCCGATGAGCACGGATGAGTATCCGGATTTGATCAAGGCACTCGAAAAGCTCTCGATCAACGACGCTGCACTGACGTACGAGAAAGACAGTTCGGCAGCGCTCGGTTTCGGTTTCCGTTGTGGATTTTTGGGACTTTTGCACCTGGACGTCATTCAGGAACGTCTGCAGCGCGAGTTTGACCTTGGACTGGTTATCTCGGCCCCGTCGGTGAAGTACACGCTGAAACTAAAAGATGGCACGAGCGTTGACGTCGACAATCCAAGCTATTGGCCGGATCCTTCGACGATCGACTCGGCGTCCGAGCCATACATCAAGGCGTCAATCTTGACGCCCGAAGAGTTCGTCGGCCCGGTAATGGAACTGTGTCGAGAACACCGCAGCGAAAGTCAGACGATGAACTACTTGTCGGCCGGACGCGTTGAGGTGACTAGCGAAATGCCGTTGGGCGAAGTGCTGTTTGACTTCTATGGCAAACTGAAAATGATCACGCGTGGCTACGGTTCGTTCGATTATACGCCGATCGAGTACCGAACGACGGACGTGGTGAAGGTTGACATTTTGGTGAACAAAGAACCGATTGACGCGTTGTCCTATCTTGTTCACCGCGAAAAATCTCGGACTCGTGCGCTGCACTACTGTGAAAAGTTGGCAGAAGCGATTCCCCGCCACCAGTTCAAAATTCCGATCCAAGGCGCGATCGGTGGCACGATCATCGCGCGAGCCACGATCGCTCCGTTCCGCAAAG
>JBAUHR010000936.1:0-17002 GCA_049680385.1 Rubripirellula sp.
CTCGGATGGGCCACGCCTCGCGGAACGGCTACATCGTGGTCGCACCGGTATGGAGTCGTCCGGAACAACGCACCTACGAATACACTCCCCAAGAACATGAACGAATCCTGGCGTCGCTACGTGATGCGATGCGACGATCGTCGATCGATTCAGATCGCGTATTTTTGTCCGGACACGGCGAAGGCGGAACCGCGGCTTGGGACATCGGACTTGCGCACCCCGATTTGTGGGCCGGCGTCAATCCGATCAGCGCCAATCCGTCCAAGACCATTCACCACTTTGAATTGAACGCTCGCTACGTTCCGCTTTACATCGTCAAAGGCGAACGTGACGGAATCCGCGACGACGGATCAATCATGGACGACTACATGTCGTTCAATCATGACGCGATGGTTGTGATGTATCGCGGCCGAGGACGAGAACCGTTCTTTGACGAAATTCCGCATTTGTTCGAGTGGATGAATTCGCCCGCTCATAAGCGACGCGACATTCCCGAAGAGATCAACGTTTCCACGATGCGCAAAGGTGACCAGTTTTTCTGGTGGCTTGAAATTGGCGATCTAAAACCTGATGTTGAAATCGACCCAATCTTGTGGGACCGAACGTCAAAAATTCGATCCGCAAAAATCGACGCATCGATCGGCGCGGGAAACCAAATCCGCGTTTCCAGCGCACCGTCCGAGTCCTTCACGCTGCTGCTTCGTCCGCAACCGGGACTCGATATCGCAAAAGAGATCATTGTCCGATCGGGCAGTCGCCCGTATCGGTTCCAATTCGATGGATCGCTCGACACGTTGCTAGAAGACGCTCGTCAGCGTGCTGATCGCAAACGCGCGTTCTGGTTCCGAACCACGATTCCCTAACCAAGCAATCTCCGATGCAACGACGTGAATTCTTAGCCGGCCCTGCCCTGCTTGCTGGCACGGCTGCACTAACATCCGCCGTATCGACTGCGACGGCCGACGAAACGGACCCGAACACAGCGCCCGCAAAACGTGGCGTTCGTCAATCGGTGATGGGATGGTGTTTCAAAGACATTCCGCCACCTGAACTTGCCAAACAATGTCGCCGAATCGGGTTGGAAGCCATCGAGGGCATTTCGCCGACTCACTATGACGCCGTCACCCAGTTGGGACTGAAGATTTCGCTAACCGGCAGCCACGGCTTTGCCAAAGGCCCGCTCGATCCGGACAACCATGCCGAAGTAGAAAAGAAGCTGCGCGAGGGAATCGATCTTGCCGTCAAATACGGTGCGCCCAACGTGATCACCTTTACGGGCATGAAAAAGGAAGGCATCTCGGACCAAGCCGCCACTAAGAATTGCTTGGCAAGCTGGAAGCGGGTGCTGCCGTATGCCGAGGCGAATGGCATCGGAATGGTGCTCGAACACCTCAACAGCCGAGACGATTCGCACCCCATGAAGGGGCATCCTGGTTACTGGGGCGACGATCTACACCACTGTGCCGATTTGGTCAAAGCGATGGATTCGCCGAACTTTCGCCTGCTATTTGATATCTATCACGTCCAAATCATGAACGGCGACCTGATCCGGAATATCAACCGCTATCACGACATTGTGGGGCACTATCACACCGCCGGTAATCCAGGTCGAGGCGAACTGGATGATTCTCAAGAAATTCAGTATCCACCGATCATTCGTGCGATAATGGACACGGGCTATCAGGGATTCGTAGCCCAGGAATTCATCCCAACGTCCAATGACCCAATCCGCTCCCTTGAACAAGCGTTCACAGTTTGTGACGTGTGACATGGGCAAGGGTTGGGCTAAGATCGGGCGGAAGACCGTTTCCAACAAACCACCTTGACCTCACAAACCCTCATCGACGAGGGAACCTTGGCTCGGTGATTGTGTCCAACCTCCTATACCCCACCCACCGCTGAACGCGATCCGAATCTAGACACACGATCGTGACCACTTCGGCAACTGCCGTTCGCAAAGACGACGGCCACTTCCATGCCAATGACCAGCACCGAACCGAGCACCCTGAACGCCGAAGATTTTCGTCGTCTGGGCGTCCGACCGAACGAACTTCGGTTAACGGTGATTCGGCGCGCAATCGTGCGAACATCACGAGGACTGTCGAAGAAATGCCTGAAGGCAAAATCGACTGAGGATGCACTGCATCTGTCACGCGTTGCCACGTCGGCGTACCGTTTGATGGACCCGCGTCTGCGGACCAACATCCACCAACGGGCGCAGGTCGGACGGATCTTGCCGAACACGCTTAGCTTGGCAGGCAACACAAACTTTTTTAAACGAGCAGGCGCGGTCGAATCTAGTTTTGCGGGTTCCGATCCAAGCGAAGCCGATTCGTCAGCCACCGAAACGATCGACGCTAACGATTGGATCGCGGGAATTGACTTCCCATCGCTGGAAGCACCAGTCGCCAGAAACACAGACAATGTTTGGCTGCAAAAGCTTGGCGATGATGATTTATTGGAATCAACGCCCCAATCAAGACGCCTGAAACGACTGCGACGAAAACTATTGCCGCCTTGGGCGTGGTTCGCAATCGGCGGCTTGATCACCAGTGCCGCGGTCGTGTTTTCAACGATGGCATCGAAAATCGAATTTTCGGTTTCGCAAGCGACAAGACATACCACAGCTACGCGCGCGTCAATCGAAGCTCGTCAACCCAATGTTTCCGAACAAGAACTACCGGCACCCAGAAATCAGCCGGCGCAACCGTTGGTCGAATCGGAACCTACGGATTATCTGCCGGATCCTTTTGCCAACCCGACCGCGTCCGCGGCGATTGCGGTCGCGCCAACCGGCACGGGGGACTCGGACATGCGAACCCCACCGGAGTCCCTAACACCCAATAACGACGTTACGCCGACGATCGACTTGCTGGCCAATCGAGACTCGGCCCCCGTCGCGAACGAGACACCCGCTAAACAAACCGAAGCAATCGCAACATCCCAATTGCCCAACGCACCTTCCAAACTGCCAGAGTCGCTTGAGTTATCCGAGTCACCCGACGAAGCGAGCGTTCACAAATTCTTAGCGAAATTTGACGACGCCGACACAGAGGGTCCCAATGCCGAATTGCACTCCAGAGGCCTGGCTCTTTGCGAGTCCTTATTAGCCAGTGAGTCATTCGATCTTTGCGATCAAATCACTGACCACATGACGAGCACCCATTTTAGTGGCGATCGTTCGAGACAACTCGCCGCCGTCAGCGCCATTCGACTGGCCACCAAACAAATGCGACGCCTGCACCAATCGCTGGCTCGATATACCGAGTCGCCGCAAACGTTTCAGCAACAGATCGCCGCGACAGACATCAACGCAGACATCGAGCATGCGGGCGCACTAGGCCGGTATGAATGCTTGATGCTGCGTCGATGGAACTACGATTCACTTTCTCGGCTCACCGAGTCCACCGACACCCGCATCGCATCGCTGGCGCGTCAAGAACTTGCGATGCCGGTTGACGCCCCCGCGGATGAATTGGCTGAGATGGCACAGCGGTGGCTTACCGCGGCAAAGCGAACCGATGGACGAGCGTCCGAGTCGATGCAACTTCACGCGATCGATTGGATGCAGCGTGCGAGCAACGCGGCCAGCGGACTGCTGCGATTGAATCAACTGCGATTGATTGACGAGCAACTCGATACGCTTCCGCTGCACTTACGAACACCTTTCACACTGTCGACGACGTCACCGCTTGCGGCGTCAACGTTCCTGGAAAAACAAACATCTTCCGAACTGGCCCCAACCAAACAAAACCCGAATCAGCCGCCCTCAATCGAGTCGAGTATGAGTGGGCGTATGCTGGCGATCGTCGATGATGAATCCGAAGCGACCGACCTTGGCGTCCAGATCGATTACCAATTGGATGTGGCGATCAAACCTTCAATGATCCAAACCGTTCGCAAACGGTTCCAACAGGAAGTTTCAGATTTAAAGGTTCGCCTGGTCGGTGACCTGAATCTTGACCGCGACCAAACGGCCAGAGTCTCGGTCGCGGCTGGATTCCAAGCGAGCAAACAATCGGTATCGATCGATGGCAAACCCATGTCATTTGATCCGCTAGGTTCGGCGACCGACATTCTTCTGACCGCCGGTACTCACCGCGTCGTCTGGACGTTCGACGGTGAAACTTTGGCGTCGGCGATCTTCCTTGGCATTCATGATTCGGAAACCGGCCTGCGAATTCCGATGTCACCGGCCAACGACCGTGCCTTGCCAGTGCGAACCGAATTGACGGTCGCCATGCTGCGCAGCGACAGTTGATTCGTCACATCACTGATTCGCCACACTGATTCGTCGTAACACTGATTCGTCGTAACACAGATTCGTCGTAACACAGATTCGTCGTAACACTGGGCAACGGCCTACAATGCGGTGACATTGAAATGGAACCCAACACAGGACTTGTCGGTATGAACGCCACCTTGGCACCACCCCAACCCCGCAACCTTGCCGAACTGACCCAAAGCGGCTGGAAATCGAAAACGGTCAAGCAAGAGATTCGCGATAATTTCACGCGGATGCTAGCCGCCCGCGAAGAACTTTTCCCGGGCATGATCGGTTACGAAGACACCGTGATCCCAGAGATCAATCTGGCATTATTGGCCGGTCACGACATGCTGTTCCTGGGCGAAAAGGGCCAAGGGAAGAGCCGCATGATGCGTATGCTAACGCGTTTTCTGGACGAGTGGATTCCGTACATCGACCATCCTGAACTGCCCATTCACGAAGACCCCGCCAAGCCAATCTCGTCACTCGGCAAACGCTTAGTCGCCGAACATGATCCGGCGGATATCAAAATAGGCTGGTGGCATCGGGACCAACGCTACGCCGAACGGTTGAGCCCCGGAACCAAGTTCGCCGACATCATCGGCGAAATTGATCCCGCAAAACTGACCGGTGGCGTTAGCATGAGCGCCGAAGAAGCTCTCTCGTTTGGATTGATCCCGCGAATGCATCGCGGAATCTTTGCGATGAACGAGTTACCGGAACTCGACGAATTGGTCCAAGTCGGCTTGTTCAACATTTTGGAAGAACGTGACGTTCAAATTCGCGGCTATCCCATTCAGTTCGACATCGATGTGATGATTCTGTTTTCGGCAAACCCGTCGACTTACAACCGCAGCGGAAAAGTGATTCCGCAGTTAAAAGACCGGATCGGAACGATCGTCCAAACTCATTACCCGGCCGAACGTGATCAAGGCATCGCGATCTTGCAGCAAGAAGTTGGCGAACAGCTAGACGGCGAATACCCGGTATCTGTACCGTACTTCATGAACCAAATCGTCGAAGAAATCACCAACCAAGCTCGCCGCAGCAAATACATTGACCAAGCCTCCGGTGTATCGGCTCGTTTCTCCCTGTCCAACTTCCGAACGATTGTCGCCTCCGCTCGCCAGCGCGGCATCGTCAACGACGAGAAACCGGCCGTGCCGCGGATCAGCGACCTCGGTCACTTGTACGCTAGCTCGCTCGGCAAGCTAGAACTCGACCTGATGGGAACTCACCAGATGAGCGAACGCCAGGTGTTGGACGCCGTCGTGGCCGAAGCCATTCGGGTCGTCTTTGGAGAATACGTCGAGGAACACGGGCTTGCCGAGATCGCCGAGATTTTTCGCGGCGGCGTCCGAATCGAAGTCGGCGACATGCTGCCCAGCAGCGATTATGCCGAACGCCTGAAGAGTGTTCCACCGGCGTGGGACAAAGCATTCGAAGTCAACGCAAGCGAAAACGAAGCCGTGCGGGCCTCGTGTGTCGAGTTTGTCTTGGCGGGCCTGTACAGCATGGACAAAATCAGCCGTAGCCAACGGCACGGCAAGATCCAGTACGAAGTCTGATTCAGTCCCGCGCAGTTCGTTCAACGAGTGTTGGAATATCCTATGAAGTCTCGCGTCGGCGGCATCATTCACGCCTACCAAAAGTACGACCCTGCTTCGTTCCCGCCACCCACCCAGGAACCGCCGGACTTGGTATCGCCCGCATTCGAGCAGGCGATGATGTACGGTAACTATCAGGAATTGTCGGCCGAAGAACTCGCCCGTGCAATCAAGTTGGACCCCAGCCAAATTGCGGGACTCGGACCCAGCCTGGATATGCTGCGCGCGATGCTAGAAGAACGCAAACGCAAAATCCTTGAAACCTACGAAGCGAAAACGGTGCAGAAGAAGGCGAGGAAAGCCTATTTCAATTCGTCAAAGAACGTGCGAGTTCCCAAGAAACAAGAGAAAGCTTTTCGCCAAGCGATCACCTACGAACAACCTTACATTATCGAACAAATTTGGTATCACGCCGACAGCGACAATAGCGAACTGGCCCGCAGCCTGATGAACATCAGCGCTCGCATGAGCGACAAACATAACCTCGAAGAACTGGAATCGAAATACGATTTCACCGGCAACGAATCGATGTCGATTCCGAAAGCACTTCAAATCAAAGAAGAGCTCGAGAAGATCGACGAATTATTAAGCCAGTTGGAACAGGCGTCCAAGGATGCACAAATCGGCATCATTGATATGGAGATGCTGTCCGAGTTTGCCGACAAAGGCGACATGCAAAAATTGGAAGAGATGCAGCAGCAACTCGAAAACATGATGCGTGAACAAGCCGAGCGTCAGGGACTAGAAAAGGATCCGGATGGAAACGGCGGATTCCGACTGACGCCGCAAGCGTACAAGATCTTCCAGGGCCGATTGCTGCAGCGGATCTTCAGCGAACTGGCACCGTCGCGAACCGGCCGACACCAGGGCGACGTGGTTGGCGAGGGTGCGGTCGAGTTGCAACAGACCAAACCATACGAGTTTGGCGATAGTGTTGCGAACATTGACTTGCCGCAAACCGTCATCAATGCGCTGCTTCGCCAAGGGGACGAGCGGCCGATTCGTTTACGCAGCGATGACATCGAAGTCCATAAGACTCGCAACCACCCCAAGTGCGCGACCGCGGTCATCATGGACATGAGCGGTTCGATGCGATACGACGGCCAATACGTCAACGTCAAGCGAATGGCACTCGCATTGCAAGGGTTGATCACGACTGAATATCCAGGCGACTTTCTGAAGTTCATCGAGATGTACACGTTCGCGAAAATGCGAACCCCTGGCGAGATCATCGAACTGATGCCCAAGCCCGTGACCATCCACGACCCATGGGTCCAATTACGGGCCGACATGAGCCAACCCGACATCAGCGAAGCGATGGTGCATCCGCACTTCACCAACATCCAACACGCCTTGCAGTTGGCTCGCCGCAATTTGGCAACCTGCGACACACCAAACCGACAAGTCGTGTTGATCACCGATGGATTGCCGACCGCTCACTTCGAAGAAGAACAGCTATACATGCTGTATCCGCCTCATCCGCGAACCGAAGAGGCAACGATGCGCGAGGCTGCGATGTGTAGCAAAGAGGGAATCACGATCAACATCTTTTTGATTCCCAGTTGGTCGCAAAGCCAAGAAGACGTTCAGTTTGCCCAGCGGTTAGCGCAAACGACACAGGGCCGCGTCTTCTTCACTAGCGGTAAAGATCTGGACCGTTTCGTGCTGTGGGATTATGTCCAAAACCGCCGCGAAATCATTTCGTAAATTAAGCGGAACGGTGGGATCGTAACTTCTGTATCGGTGCTACGGACTGATTTCCGCGGCGTTACGGACGTTGCGATGGGAACTCAGGCTTTACGGTTACGGATGACCTAGCGTTTGCTTGAACGCTCGCTTCCCAGCCACTCGAAACCTGATGTCATCATGACTAGTCGCGCTTCTTCCGCATTGGTTCTTTTCGCGTCCACGCTGTTGGCCTATACGGTGGGTTGCTGCGGTAAGGGCTGCGAATCAGAACCGCAAAAATCCTACGGCACGCTGCTAAAAGAAGCCGTCGCAGCCGGCCCCCGCAAAGTCGATGCTTCCACAACGCTGGACAAGGTTATCGCCGACAACAAAAAACACATCGAGTTCCGATACACCGTCACCGATGCGGGCAAAACGGCAGCGGCGAGCAATCACGGAACAAGCTTTCAGAAAATCGTCACCAGCATGACTAGCAGTGACCCGTTGGCCAAGGAAGCCGCGTTTCGAAAGGTCGCAATCGAACATATCTTCAACGACGAATCGGGCAGCTTGATCACATCGATTGTTGCCGACGACCATTCACCGCCGTCAGGTATGCCCATGGCCGTCGAAGTCCTGCGCAACAAAGTCAACACGACGGGCGTCCAAGGCAATCCCTTCCTAAAGTAGGGAACCAGCGTAGGGCAAATCAGTCTT
Source organism: Rubripirellula sp. (assembly GCA_049680385.1). Taxonomy (GTDB): domain Bacteria; phylum Planctomycetota; class Planctomycetia; order Pirellulales; family Pirellulaceae; genus Rubripirellula. Next base: position 8,260 of record JBAUHR010000936.1, read on the forward strand.
CGACCAACAAGTCGTCTTGCAGCAGATGGCAATAGGCGTCGTAACGTCTCGCATCGATGCGCGAGTCGGCGACCGCGTCTTTGACCGCGCAATCGTCTTCACTTAAGTGCAAACAGTTCGGGTAACGACACGAACTGACGTACGGACGCATGTCGGGCATCAAGCCGGCGACCTCACCAGCCGAAATGTCCCACAACTGAAACTGCCGGATGCCGGGCGTGTCGAAGACCGCACCGCCGCCTTCGATCGGAATCAACTGCGATGCCGTCGTGGTGTGCCGGCCTTTGTCGTTGTCGGTACTGACACGGCCAATCGCCAACCCCAGACCCGGTTGAACCACGTTCAACAGACTGCTCTTTCCGACACCACTCTGACCAGCCAGCGCAGTCTGTTTGCCTTGCAATAGTTCTCGCAAATAATCGACGCCGGTGCCGTCTTCGGCGGATGTCATCAAGACGCGAAACCCCATCGCAGCGTATGCACCGATGATCGGCTGCTTCGATGTTGGCTCGACCAAATCGACCTTGTTCAGAACGATGACCGGTTCAACGTCGCACTGTTTCGCCGTTAACAGAAAACGATCAATTAGCACGGGTTTTAAGCCCGGCTGAGCGGCGCTAGCGATGATCAGTAGGTAATCGATGTTGGCGACGATGATGTGCTGCTGGCCGCGACTGGTCCGGCAAATAATGCCGCGACGATCGGCAACTCGTTCGATCATTCCGTCTTGCGGCGTGTCGGCGCGGAACCAAACAAAGTCACCTGCAACGACAGCGGATCGGCCGTCGATGCTAAGCGACTTCAAGACTTGGCGGATGGCACACTCGTACATCGATCCGTCATCGGCCATGACCTTACATTTCAGGCCATGAGCGCTGATCACACGTCCGGAGATCAGTTCAGCCTTGGATGCAGCTTCCTCGTACTCAGTTTCGGTAACGATGGTCCGCTTGCGAGTCAGGTCACCTTTGCCGCTGACTCGTTCACCACGCGACAAGTCGGCCATTTCCTTGCCGCCGGTAAAATCTCGCGTCAAATCGCCGCCGCGAACACGACCTTGGTGGTGTTTGCGGAAAGCGGTACGAGAGTTCGATTTTTTCTTTTTCTTGGCCATGTTTTCGCTTAACAGCGAGTGCAGTTGGCAGGTTTGCAACTAGCCTCCTTGGAGGTCGTGCGGGAGAGTGTTGTCCGAAATTAATCTCGATGCGGTTCCTAAGACGCGGAACCAGCAGCACTATCCGATTCTGGTGTTTTTTCAGCTCCACTAGATTCACGGTTACGCACCTGGATCGAAAGTCCCAGGATCTCAGTCAACTCGGCTTCGCCAAGTTCTTCGTGCTCGAGCAACGAACGGGTGATGTTTTCTAATTCACCGCGATGTTCACGCAGCAACTGTTCGGCCTTCTGATCGGCTTCCATCAAGATCCGTGCGACTTCTTCGTCGACCAACTCTTGAGTGTGTTCGCTAAACTGGCGACTCTGATGAATCTCGCGGCCCAAGAACGGGTCTTCGTCGCTGGTCTTGTAACTAACCGGACCAATTTTCGCGCTCATGCCCCAGTGAGTGACCATTCGCCTCGCAATGCTGGTGGCTCGTTCGAGATCGTTTTCGGCACCGACGGTGGTTTCGTTGTAGACGATTTTTTCGGCTGCACGTCCACCTAGAAGGACGATCAATTGGTGATCGAGTTCACGCTTGCTCATACTCAAGCGATCTTCGTTGGGAACGTACTGAGTGACACCAAGTGCGCGACCACGTGGAATGATCGTGACCTTGTGAACGACATTAGCGCCATCCAAATGCCATGCCGTCAACGTATGACCGGCCTCGTGGTAGGCCGTCTTTTCCTTCTCGCTATCCTGCAGAACTTCTTCGCGTTTTGCGCCCATCAAAATCTTGTCACGAGCATTGTCGAAGTCGTCCATGTCAACGATCTTCTTGTCTTGTCGGGCCGCCCACAGCGCGGCTTCGTTGACCATGTTGCGAATGTCGGCACCGGTAAGCCCCACCGTTCCGGCGGCCAATCGACGCAAGTCCACATCATCAGCAAGCGGAACATCACGAACGTGGACTTTGAAGATTGCTTCGCGACCTTTCATCGTTGGCCGTCCCACGGTGATGTGACGGTCAAATCGACCGGGTCGCAACAACGCAGGGTCTAGAACATCAGGACGATTCGTTGCGGCGACAACGATGACAGTTTGGCTGCCGCCGAATCCGTCCATCTCGCCAAGAATTTGGTTCAGCGTTTGCTCACGTTCGTCGTGTCCACCACCGAGACCTGCACCACGTTGGCGACCGACGGCATCGATTTCGTCGATAAAGATAATCGCCGGGCTGTTCTCTTTAGCCGTTTTGAACAAGTCGCGGACTCGGCTGGCACCGACGCCGACGAACATTTGTATGAACTCGCTGCCGTTAACGCTATAGAAAGGCACACCCGCTTCGCCAGCGACGGCCCGTGCGAGCAAAGTTTTACCGGTTCCGGGCGGTCCGTTTAGCAGCACACCCTTGGGAACTCGGCCACCTAGTTTTTGAAACTTTTCAGGCGTCTTCAAAAATTCGACGATTTCCTGCAAGTCTGCTTTCACGCCTTCAAGACCGGCGACTTCATCGAACGTGACCATCTTGTCAGTCGCTTCGAAACGTTTCGCCGGGCTCTTGCTGAACCCGGACAAGAAACCGCCGCCCATCATGTCGCCGCGTGATCGCCGCAACATCATGAACAAGAACAACAGAACGCCGAGCGGCAGCCCAACCATCAACAGGAAATATAAAACCTGTTCCGTGTTGTCTTTCGACAAATATCCGTAATCGATTTTCGCCTTTTCCAACTGACTTTGCAGTTGGACAACCCAACCGGCGTCAGTGGAACGGTTGAAGGCAAACTTTTTCAGGTACTTTTCCGGTTCGCCATCTTCACCCTTGCGAACTTCTTCTTTGCCATCGACTTCGACCGGCGGCGCCTCGGGACGCGTCACGAAGGTGCCAAAAACTTGCTGCTCGCCGATCAGGATGTTTTCAACGTTTCCGCGTTCCAGTTCGTGCTGAAAGAAACTTGCCGACACTAGCGAGCGTTCTTCGCTGCGGTTGTAGAACAACATCAACACCAGTGCCGCCAAGATCAATGCGATCAGCAGCGAGTTGTTGTTGCGCCGATTCGGCTGATTATCTGGGCCCGGATTCTCTGGACGCTGGTTTCCATCGACACGGTCCCGCACATTGTTTTTCGGGCTCTGGTCGTCTGACTTCTTATCCATTACTTGCCTTCGGGCCTTCTGCAATTTTATGGGTTCCAGGACAAAGCCCGGGAGTTGATTGAGGCTAATTCGCGATGAGAGTCGGGACTCGCCACCGGATTGTAGTGTTTTGCGTCAAAAGTGACTAACCGACGACCGATCCGCCATCCGACGCAGCCTGAATTCGTTTCACAGCCGCAGGCAAGTCGATCCAGGTGTGGTCGACCGTGTGGCCAGATGACGCAGCCGCCACCAAATCGTCCACCAAAGACGCCAAATCACAGCGTCGAATCGCGGTGATTTGGTGAACCGTATAGCCATCACGAAACAAACGCCATGTCCAATACGCATTCGACGCGTCGGCAACGGGCGTCGCCGCAGGAACGACGGGCTCCACTGCCGGATTGATCGGCGACTCGGCAACCGGCACCGAATCCAGAACAGTGTCCTCGGTTGGCAAGCTTTCGATGCAACCAAGGACCAATTGCACCAAGTCATACCCGAATTGCTCGATCGTCGCTGGCCCGACACCAGTAACGCCCTCCAACTGGGCCGCCGTCACGGGGGCGGCTTCCGCGATTCGGTCCAAAGTCGAATTGGTCAGAATCCGGAATGCGGGAACCCCCAACGCCGCAGCCGTTTTTCGGCGCCAGCGTTTCAAGGTTTCAGCCAGTTCAGTGACCTGTGCTTCCGCTGCTGAATCGGTTTCGATCTCGTCATCGTCCGTGCTTGAATCAAGTTCGCTTGGCTCCGTCCGCTGACTTTCCGCCGACGGACGAACCATCTCGTCAGCCGCCGGCACCTCATCGGTTCCAGCAGATTGAGTTTGCACGTCACCGGATTCGATCAAGCGCGACGCGTGAGCCAATTTTTTGGCCAGCGGAATCGGCATCCGCACCGACGGCGGCAACGGTAACTGCCCCATCATCACCTGCGTCCCGATCGCGGACATGTGGATCGTCGGCCGACGATCGTCGACTTCTTTCTGTTCGACCAAACCGGCTTCGGCCAGCGCGTCCATCACACCGACGACGTCCGACTGTTTCAGATCCGACAACAATCCATAAGTGCTCAACCGGTTCAGCCGCCACTGCTGCAACTTTTTGCTTTTCGATCCGCACAACATTTGTGCGACCAAAATTTTGCCAAACCGACCGTGCATCCGAGTCACACCGCTCAACACGACACGGATCCCTCGCAGCAGCGCATCGGCATCAACGCCTTTCATGGGATCAGACACCGCCACATCCTGAGCGCGTCCGATGCTGCCATCACCGGGGGCGCATCGATCGCATGTCCCACAGTTGTCCGCCTCGGTTTCGCCAAAGTAGTTCAGAATGACGCGTTGGCGACATCCGGCGGTGCGAGCAAACTGGATGACCGATTCTAGTTTTTCAGTTTCGGCAGCTTTCCGCCGAGCCAGTTCGGCAAAGTCGATATCGAGGTCTTCGAAACGTTGATCGCGATCGGTAAAGTGGATCGCCCGCCCACGAAACGGCGGACAGTAATCGAACGCTTTTAGTCGTCGCAATTCTCGCAGGGTGCGAACCAACTGGTCACGTTTGACATCCGCGGCTTCCATCAGGCGCGCCGGTTTAACGAACACGTCTTCGTGACGACGCCGGCCCACAATCTTTTCGATCGCCAACATGACCTTCCGCCGCGTCCTGGCCTCTTTGGGCAAAAAGTCCAACATCGTCGGCGCGTCGCTATCAATCCGCAGCATTGCGTAATTCGCGTTCGAATCGAGTCGCCGCAGCACACCGGATTTGGCCAACAATGTTTCCGCTGTCCCAATCGCTTCGCTGCCGTCCTTGACGTTGATTGCTTCGCGAACCTGTTCGAGCGTCAATTCGATGGGGTCTTCTTCGCGAGTCAACAAGTACTCGTAGACTTTCTTGACCGTTGCTTTCGACGGATACCGACTATCGATAAAGAACTCTTGGATGTAGCGATCGCTGTACGAGAACATCAATCGACAATCGCTATTTCCACCATCGCGACCTGCCCTACCGGCCTCTTGATAATAGGCTTCCAAACTGCCCGGCAAGTTGTAATGAACGACAAAGCGAATATCCGACTTGTCGATGCCCATGCCGAATGCGTTGGTTGCGACGATCGCCGACAAGCGGCCGGACATGAATTCTTCTTGAACTTGACGACGCTGAACCGGATCCAGCCCGGCATGATAGACGCCAATTGGGCGTCCAGCTTTCTCAGGCAACCAGTCCGCGATCTCTTCGCAACGCTTTCGAGTCGCAGCATAGATGATGCCAGCGCCGGTTTGCGATTTCAGATAAGCCAACAGCGCGTCGTTCTTTTCTTGTTCAGTTTTCGAGTGGGTCACGCCGAAACGCAGGTTCGTCCGAGCGAACCCCGTCACAAAAGTTTTGGGGGCCTGCAACCCCAAGATCTCGATCACGTCATCACGGACCACGGGAGTCGCTGTCGCGGTCAGCGCGATCGTTTGCACGTTGTTCAAGTATCGCTGGCGAAAACGGCCCAACCGCGAATAGTCCGGCCGAAAGTCGTGGCCCCATTCGCTGACACAGTGGGCTTCGTCGACGGCCAACAAAGTCACGTTTGCTGTGCGGCAAGCGTCGAGGAATCGGCTATTGCGCAGCCGTTCGGGCGCGACGTAGACCAAATCCAACTTGCCCGATGCCATTTCGTTCATGACCTCGGTTTGCTCGGCCGCCGACAATGTGCTGTTGATCAGCTTGGCCGCAATGCCGATTCCCTGCAGCGTGTCGACCTGGTCCTTCATCAGTGCGATCAGCGGCGAGACCACGATCGTGGTCCCCGCCCGAGCCAAACTGGGCAGTTGGTAACACAGACTCTTGCCACCGCCAGTCGGCATCACACACATCACATCCTTGCCCGCCGCGATCGCGTCAACGACGTCGCGTTGGCCAGGACGAAATGCAGTCAAGCCGAAACGACTTAACAGTGTGGTCGGATCCGGTGTGTCAGCCATGACGATCGATGCGAAACAAGAAAAAAGCGTACAATGGGCACCCTACAAGCTACGAGTATACGGCCGCGACGGGGTCAGACGTAGACCGCCAGATCCAGACAATCCGATACCGAACGCCAACCAGGACAGCCAAAGCGATGGAAAACGAAGGATCCTACATCTGTGACAGTTGCGGCGAAGAAATCGTGATCCCCTTGGATCCCGTCGAAGGCCGATCGCAAGAATACGTCGAAGACTGTCCCGTTTGCTGCAACCCCAGCGTGATCCACGTCGACTGGGTCGACGACGAACCACGGGTTTGGGCCGAAGCGGAACAGGATCTCAACTAATAAGCCCGACCGGAAACGCCCGTCCGATCTAGCGGCACAGACGAACCAAACTCGCGATAGCACTCACCAAAGGGAAGCCGCGGGATCACGAAGGCACACTCGTTTCGGATCACCCTTCGTGGCCCTGCGACTCCGTTCGCAGGGTGTACTTTGTGCATAAAGGTTCACGAAGTCAGGGTGAACGCACAAAGGTGGGAAAACGGGCCACCCAACTCTTTAACAGCAGGCAACTGCCGATGCCTCGCATCTTACCCTGATCATTCACGATGCCATTTCGTTCGAGTGATTTGCGAGTGACCCCTTCTTCGATTTTCGCCTTCGTCGCTCAAGCTCAAACTCTCATCGCACGGCCTCTGGCACCGACAAGCCTGATCGGCGTTACAAACCGAGTTGACGCAAGACGCGGCCGACGATTCCTTCGATTGTCTCCGGTGACATCGTTTGATCGGGGCCAATCCAGGGCGCATCGTTGACCAGGGCGTCGATTTGACGCTGGGTGTTTTGGATCGATTCTCGCTGAGCCGGTGTGATGGGGACTCGTCCTGGTCCGAGGTCCCAACCTCGCGAACGTGCTCCGGCGCGAAAGCCTTCGGGGAATTCGCCCAGCCCGATCAGGGCGTCAAAGAGTGGCAACAGTTGGTACTGCATCTTCATCGCGTCGTCGATGTTTCCTGCCTGAACACTGCGGTGAATCGCGCGCGTCAATTCCGGCACGACTCCGCTGGTCGCGTTGGTTCCACCATCACAGCCGACGATCAGCATCGGCACCAAACTCGCGTCCCACCCGGTCAAGAACGAGAAGTCGTCTCGCATCGGGCGAATCGCTGAAATCATTCGCATCATGTTGGGCAAATCACCCGAACTGTCTTTGATGCCAACAATTCGGGGGCAATCAGACGCTAACCGGATGACCGTGGGCACATCAATCGGCGATGCAAAAAGCGGAATGTTGTACAGCGTCACATCGACGGAAACGTTGTCGGCAATTTCGCGAAAGTACGCATAAACACCTTCGCTGGAAAGCCGATAGTAGTACGGGGCTACGACGGCGACTGCGCGAGCCCCCATCGCACCGTAGGCATCGCAGGCTTCGATGGTTTCGCGAGCGTTGGCTTCGGCGGCGCCAGCCATCACCGGAACTCGGCCAGCCGATTGTTCGATGACCACCTGAGCAATTCGCCGGCGCTCGGCCGCCGTGAAGCGAACAAATTCACCGGTGCTGCCGTTGGGGTACAAACCGTCGACGCCGCGATCGATCAACCAATCGACGTAGCCGCAAAGTTTGTCTTCATCCATTCGTCCCGACGCGTCGACGGGAGTGATATTCGGCGTAAAGATTCCGGAGATTCGTTCAGACATGATGATTTAAAGAAAGTTCAGAAACGCTAAGCCTAACATTGGGCAGGCAGCACCCGAGTCTAATCTCATAAATTCGGCGGACCTCAAGTTATTTGCGATCATGCCGGTGATGCTGCTAATGAGCCCCTTTTTGCCAGGGCGCTTCGCCGCCGCCTTGAACATGACGCTGCAAACGTTCGATCATGTTTCGGAAATCCTTGGGCCGGCTCTTGGCCAAGTCCTTCGATTCAGCCGGGTCAGTGTTCAAGTCAAACAGTTCAAACGAGTGCGTCGGAAAGTTGTGAACCAGCTTTAGATTTCGGCTTAGCAGGGCCTCGATTGTCAAACCGGCATACTGGACACCGCCCTCACGCCGGACGAAGAAAACGTCTCGTTCGGGAAGTGAAGCATCAGGGTTGTTTAGTAGCGGAAGCCAAGAAACACCGTCAACCGAATCTTCCATCGCCGGATGTCCGACCGAGGCCAGGATCGTGGGCAGTAGATCCATCGTCACGCAGACCCGATCCGTTGAACTGCCAGCTTTGGTGACACCGGGAACTCGAATGCAACCAGGGATACGGATCCCGCCTTCGTACATCGATCCTTTGCCGTCGCGAAGCGAACCGTTGTTGGCGCCGACGTTGACCTGGCCTCCATTGTCGCTGGTGAACGCGATGATCGTGTTTTCGAACTGCCCCGACGAACGCAGCGACTCGAGAACGCGCCCGATGCCGTCATCCATGTGTTCAATCAGCGCGACCAAGGCGGCTCGTTTATCGTCGATGCCGGCTTCGCGATCTTTGACCTTTGCCAACCAGGACTCGGGTGGTTGAATCGGTGTGTGGGGTGCGTTGTAGGC
>JBAUHR010000937.1:0-5660 GCA_049680385.1 Rubripirellula sp.
GCGACTTGGTGGGCAGATCCATCGTGATCACAACGTCTTGCGATTCCGCTTGAAGACGCAGCAAGCGAACCAGCTTTTGAATCATCGCCGGCACATTCACATCGGTCCGACCTAAATGGGTCGTCGAGGCATAGTTGCGAAATCCATCAAGCACGTCGTTGATCCGCTTCATTTCGGATCGCAGAATCTCGAGCGTTTCGTTGATGTCCTGGTCTCGCTCGGGGCCCGCCGTGCCTTCACTTTGCCATTCGCACAGCAATTGAATGTGCAGCGACATGGCACTGAGCGGGTTCTTGATTTCATGCTGCAATCCAGCCGCCAACGCGCCCAAGCCCATGTACCGTTCCATCCGCCGCAGTTGGTCTTCCATCAGCGACTTTTGAGTCACGTCGCGGACATGCAACACCGTCCCAATTTCACTGCCACTTTGATTTCGCAGCAGCGTACATCCGGCGCGCAACGTCTTCGATTGACCGTTGCATTTGATAACGTAGTCGCGGTCTCGAATCCGTTGATGATGCTCGCTGACTTCGGCTTGAATCGTCGCTAACAACTGGTGATCGCTGCCCAGCGTCGTCAGCGGACGCCCCATTTCTTCCCCAGCCAAGTTGACCAACTCGCGTCCGCTGGGATTGATGCTGGTCAGATTCCCGTCTCGATCCGTCGTGATGACCCCCGCATCCATACTGGCCAGAATATCGGCTGATAACACTCGCACGTCGCGAAGTGACCGTTCGCTGTTCAAGTAGCCGCGAACCAACCACGTGAACGCGATCGCGGTGGCAATCAAGTTGACGACCAATAGGATCGTTAGCCCCAACTGCGACCGCAGATCACCCGACAACTCTTGCGCGGCCGCCATATCGCTAGGTGGCAGGTGCCGGATTAAGTCGGCGACCAATTCCTGTTCACGTTTGACGGTCCACAGAATCCATGACGTGACCGACAACGCGATCAGGCTAAGCGTTGCCAGTCCAACGGCAAACCATCGGACGCTCGATCGATCTTGGTTGGGGCTATCGGGAAACATGGCAAACGCTTGGCAAATGGGCGATGAAGCACCAGTCTAACCTCCGACAAACATCGCGTAGACCGTGTTTTGACCATTCGTGCAAAGGGTGCGTTTGGGCAACGATCGGTTTCGCGCGAAATACGCACGGAGCCGGAGACAGCAGCGCCGTTCGCAGAAAAGAACGAAACTTTCCCTGCACGGCAGCAAGGCGTAGGGTGCCGAAGAACCCTTCTCGCATTGCAGCGGCCTAGAATTCGCCTTCAATCGCGCAAAACAACGAAACCTCTAACAACCCAGCTCGGGAACGATAGAATGTGGTCGTCCAGAAGGCGGAACTGGATGCAATTTGTGTACATTCAAAACGAATGAACTGGTAGGCCACCGTTCCATTCGCGTGAATCGTCACTTGTTGCGTTCCATTTCTTCGTCTGATTTCGGTCTCTGTCGTGCCTTCAAATTCTCAGTCGCAGTCGCAATCTCAAAACGACGACACGGACGCTTCTCTCGATTCATCCAGTGGCTCCGTCGCCGCGCCCCAGTTGGCTGGGTACCAGTGCGAAGGCTTCTTCGACGAGATGGTCGACCAGCAGACAACGGCGCGTCCCGACGCTGAATTGCTGGTCAACTTGATCAATCGAATGCCTGACGGCGAATTGTTGCGGCGACAGAACGCGATCGAGCGTTCCCTTTATCAAATGGGAATCACGTTCACGGTCTACAGCGACGAAGCTGGGACCGAAAAGATCATGCCCTTCGATGTCGTACCGCGAACGATCTCGGCCATGCTCTGGCAACACATTGACGCTGGTTTGAAACAGCGAATCAAAGCGTTGAACATGTTTTTGTCGGACGTCTACGGCGAACAAAATATCATCAACGACGGAATCATTCCTCGCGACATCGTCGAATCTGCCCCGTCGTTTTTGCCTGAATGTATGGGGCTTAAACCGCCACGCGACGTTTGGTGCCACATCACCGGCACCGACTTGGTTCGAGACAACTCGGGCGCGGTCTATGTGCTGGAAGACAACCTGCGTTGCCCGTCGGGCGTTTCGTACGTGCTGCAAAACCGCCACGTGATGAAACGGAACTTCCCACAAGTGTTTAGCGGATCCAGAGTCCGCCCGGTCAACGATTATCCGTCCCGTTTGTACAGCATGCTGCAAGCGATCGCACCAGCGGGAATCACCAATCCGACGATCGCGGTGCTGACGCCCGGAGTCTACAACAGCGCCTATTACGAGCATTCGTATCTGGCCCAACAGATGGGCGTCGAGCTTGTCGAAGGCCGCGATCTAGTGGTCAAAGACAAGCACGTCTACATGCTAACCACAGTCGGGCTGCAGAAGGTCGACGTGATCTATCGGCGTGTCGACGACACGTTCATCGATCCGAAAACGTTCCGCAAAGATTCCTGTTTGGGCGTCGCGGGTCTGATGGACGCGTACCGTGCCGGAAACATTTCACTGGCAAACGCTCCTGGTACTGGCGTCGCCGACGACAAGGTGGTCTACGCCTATGTGCAGGCGATGATCAAATACTATTTGGGCGAAGAAGCGATTCTTGCCAACGTGCCCACTTACATTTGCCAGCGTGAAGAAGACCGCAAGTTTGTGCTGGCGAACCTGGACAAACTGGTCGTCAAGGCGGCCGGTGAATCGGGTGGCTACGGCATTCTGATCGGTCCTCACGCGACGCCTGCCGAACGAGCCGAGTTTGCCGAAAAAATTCGCCTCGATCCACGCAACTACATCGCTCAGCCGACGTTGCAGCTTTCGCGCGTGCCGACGCTAGCCAACGGCATTCTGGAAGGCCGACACGTTGATTTGCGACCGTACATTTTGTGCAGCGGACAAGACGACATTTGGGTGATGCCTGGCGGGCTGACCCGCGTCGCACTCAAGAAAGGCTCGCTCGTCGTAAACTCTTCGCAGGGCGGCGGCAGCAAGGACACGTGGGTCACCGCCGAAGCCGGACAAGAAGTCGCGGTCGATTGGCAGAACGAATAGCGCGTAGGCCGCTGGGCATTCAATGCCGATTCAGTGCAGTTCGCTTTCCCGTTCACGTCCCGACGCGATGGCACTCTCTTTAGAGCAGCCCCGCAATCAATCCCAGCACCTAATCTCTGACACCCAGTATCCGACAGCAAGTTTCTTATGTTAAGTCGCGTCGCCGAATCGATCTATTGGATGAGCCGCCAAATGGAGCGGGCCGAAAATTTGGCTCGGTTCTTGGAAGTCACCTTGCACCTTACTCTCGACCAACCCGATTCGCTGGTCGATCCCTGGGGTCCGCTGGTCCACGTCACCGGCGACCACGAGTGGTTTCAGGACAAGTACGGCACACCGAATCAACAGAGTGTCGTGAACTTTTTGGCGTTCGACACCGACTACCATTCGTCGATGTTGACATGCCTGCGTGCAGCACGCGAAAACGCCAAAAGCGTCCGCGAAACGCTGTCCAGCGAAGCGTTTGAACAGATCAACCAGTTCTATCATTTCGTCAGCGACTCGAGCGCTTCGCAGATCATCGACCCGACCGCAGCGTTTTTTGACAGTGTCCGCGACTACTCGCTGCTGTGGTCCGGCATCCTGGACAGCACGATGTCGCACGATCAGTGCTGGCACTTCGCCAACGTCGGACGGCTGCTCGAACGAGCTGATAAGACAACGCGAATTTTGGACGTCAAATACTTCAACTTGTTGCCTAACGTTACGGACGTTGGGACGGCGATTGACGACTTGCAATGGTCGGCTCTCTTGTTGGCGGTCAGCGGTTTCGAAGCCTATCGACGCGAACATCACTTGATGAACATCGAGAAAGTCGTGTCGTTCTTTCTGTTTCACGAAACGTTCCCACGGTCGGCGCGGTCCTGTGTGGCCGGCGCGCATTGGTCGCTTGGTGAAATTGAAAAGTACTCTAGCGCCGAACTTCACGGCGACGCAATCCATCAAATCGAGGCCCTCAAGAAACGCTTGTCGGAAAGCCAAGTCAAAGAAGTTCTGACCAGCGGAATGCACCAGTTCATCGACTTGATTCAGATAGAATTGAACCAAGTTAGCGAGTCTCTTACTTACGACTATTTCAACGTAGCAAGGCCTTCATGACCATTCGCGTCGCTCTGCATCACGAAACCCGTTATCAATACCCTCGCCCGATCACCGTTGGTCCGCAACTGGTACGTTTGCGACCGGCCTATCATGGCCGAACCAGTATCGAAGCGTACGATATCCGGGTCTCGCCCGAAGACCACTTCTGTAATTGGCAACAAGATCCGTTTGCCAACCCGATCGCGCGTTACGTGTTCGAAAAGCCGACCGATCACTTCTCGGTGACCGTCGACTTGGTAGCCGACATGACGGTGATCAATCCCTTTGATTTCTTCGTCGAAGACGCAGCCGATTGCTGGCCCTTTGAATATGATCCCGACTTGAAACAGCAGTTGTTGCCGTATTTGGTCAAAGGACCGATGACGCCAAAGCTTGCCGAATGGGTCGACGGGATGCCGAAAAAGTCGGACCGCATCATCGACTATCTGGTCGCGGTCAACGGGCTGGCCCAGAAACGCGTCAAGTACAACATCCGCCTTGAACCGGGCATGCAAACGCCCGAAGAAACGCTGACCAAGAACAGTGGATCCTGCCGTGACTCGGCGTGGATGTTGGTCGAATCGTTTCGCCAAGCCGGGCTGGCTGCTCGATTCGTGTCGGGCTATCTGATTCAATTGACCGCTGACGAGCCGCCGATTCCTGAAGCCGACGGCAGCCTCGCGCCGTCCGGCCCGGTCGAAGATTTCTGTGACTTGCACGCTTGGACCGAAGTCTTCTTGCCCGGCGCCGGTTGGGTCGGCTTGGACCCCACCAGCGGTTTGTTCGCGGGTGAAGGACACATACCGCTGGCTTGCACGCCGTCCTACACAGGCGCCGCGCCGATCGCGGGTGGTCACGAGGCTTGCGAAGTCGAGTTCCATCACGAGATGAAGGTGACGCGAGTCTACGAGACGCCGCGAGTGACCAAGCCTTACTGTGACGAGCAGTGGAGCCGGATCATGTCGGTGGGCGACGATGTCGATGCGTTGCTAGCCGAGGGTGACGTGCGATTGACCGTTGGTGGTGAGCCGACGTTTGTGTCGATCGACAACATGGACGATCCGCAGTGGAACAGCGAAGCGGTGGGCGAAGAAAAACGCGTGCTCAGCAACGTGCTGCTGCTGCGAATGCGAGATCGATTGGCCCCTGGATCGATGCTGCATTATGGCCAAGGGAAATGGTACCCCGGCGAACCCCTGCCACGTTGGGCGCTGACCTGCCTGTGGCGAAAAGACGGCCAACCTATTTGGAACAACCCGGACTACATCGCGGATGAAGGCACCGATTATGGCCACACACCCGAAGACGCTAAGAAGTTCGTAAGTCACTTGGCAGGCGAACTGGACATCAACGCCAAGATGTCGGTCCCCGTCTACGAAGACGCCTTCCACTACCTGTGGCGCGAAGACCGTCTGCCCGTCGACATCGACCCGAACGATCCTAAACTGGACGATCCGCACGAACGCGCGATGATGATGCGCACGTTCAACAACGGTCTTAGCAAACCCGTTGGATATGTTTTGCCGGTTCGCCGTGCTTGGTGGCAAGCAAAAGCAGGT
>JBAUHR010000938.1:0-28318 GCA_049680385.1 Rubripirellula sp.
TGGTTCTGCGAATCAGCGCCGATTTCTCAATTCGACGCAACCCTAATTTTCATCTCTGACAATCCACTAGGCTGCTGCGTCACCGTTTGACCGAAAAGCTGCTAAAAAGTTTCCGCAGGAAAACTTCGCACCCGCGAGTGACATCGCGGGGGCGGAACGCCCCTTTAAGAGCAGGGCAACAGTGTTCGTCTATCGACGCATTGCTGGCCCACTTCTCTTCTCAAACCCTTGAGGGTGGCGTAATGGCAAATTTCTGGAACCATTGGACTGGGCGTCCCAAATCGTCTCGAAAGACCGGCGGCAAACGAAAGTCTCAGCACCGGCGACCGCGAGCAGAGAACCTGGAAAACCGCCAACTGTTGGCCGCTAACCTCTTTCACAATGAACGGATGCCCGAAGACGTCAACGAGGACGGCATCGTATCGGCGCTCGACGCGCTGGCAATCATCAATCAGATGAGCCGTCAAACAGCCGTTGGCAACGCAGCGTCAACAGATACAGATACCGACGCTCAACCCGGGCGCGGACGCATGACAGACGTCAACAACGACGGCCGGAACAGTTCGCTAGACGCGTTGATGGTCATCAACCGAATCGCTCGAGATCGCGGCCGACTCGACAATCCAATCGATCGTCCGACGAACGACCAGACGCCTGTCGATGAAACACCAACTGACCAAACGCCAACTGATCAGACCGAAACCGAGTCAACCGAAGTTCGCTCGATCGACGGTACTGGCAACAACGTTGAAAATCCTGAATTGGGATCCGCCGACGCTGCACTACTACGGGTAGCCGAGAGCGACTATGCCGATGGTATCTCGACACCGGGTGGTGAAGACCGACCGAGCGCGCGAGAAATCAGCAACGAACTATTCGCGGCTGATCCCGACGGCACGACAAGCGAGCGTAACTTGACTTCGTTCGTGTTTGCTTGGGGCCAGTTCCTGGACCACGACATTGATCTGTCCGAGTCCCCCGCAGACCCAGCCGACGCCGAATCGTTTGATATTGAAGTCCCCTTGGGCGATCCTTTGTTCGACCCATTTTCGACGGGCGAGGAAACGATTCATCTGACTCGGTCTGCCATCGCAGACGGCACCGGAACTTCGACGGACAACCCGGCCGAACAAGTCAATTCGATCACCGCTTGGATCGATGGTTCGCAGGTCTACGGCAGCGACCAAGAAACGTCGGATTCACTTCGTGAATTCGTTGGCGGTCGATTGTTGGTGACCGAGGACGGCTTGCTGCCAAGTGACGAGAACGGCGGAATTTTGGCGGGCGACATTCGTGCCGCCGAGAACATCGTGTTGACGTCGATGCACGCGTTGTTCCTGCGAGAACACAATCGATTGGCCGACGAAATCTCGGTCGCCAACCCAGATCTCACCGACGAAGAAATCTTTCAAGAAGCACGTGCCCAAGTGATCGCTGAAATTCAGTCGATTACGTTCAACGAGTACTTGCCGGCTCTATTGGGCGAGGACGCGTTGTCCGCATACGAAGGATATGATTCCACGGTGGATCCGTCGATTGCCAATGAGTTCTCGACGGCCGCGTTCCGTTTCGGTCACACGACATTGAACGACGAATTCCGCTTGGTCGACAACGACGGAAACGAGATCGCCGAACCGATCGCGCTTGCCGATGCATTCTTCCAACCGAACATTCTCGAAGAAACTGGCATCGACTCGCTGTTGAAGTACGCTTCGTCCACACTGTCGCAAGAGATCGACTTGGAAGTTGTCGATGGGCTGCGTAACTTCCTGTTCGGCGCGCCCGGTTCGGGCGGCTTGGACTTGGTTTCGTTGAACATTCAACGCGGTCGTGACCACGGACTGGCCGACTACAACTCGACCCGCCAAGCGTATGGAATCGATCCGGTTGAATCGTTCGCCGACATTACCAGCGACACGGACGTGCAAGCGAAACTTGAAGCGTTGTACACCGACGTCGATAACATCGATTTGTGGGTCGGCTTGTTGGCCGAGGATCATGCCGACGGCGGATCGCTTGGCGAAACGGCCACGGCAATCATCGCCGACCAGTTCGAACGCCTGCGTGATGGCGACCGATTGTGGTACGAAAACGTGTTTAGCGAACGCGAAGTCGCGGAAATTCAGCGCACGTCGCTTGCCGACATCATCGAACGGAACACCGAACTCGATTCGTTGCAAGAAAACGTCTTCTTCTTCGCACCGACGGTTACGGGAACCGTACTCGCTGAAACCGCCGCCACACCGGACGACACGCTCGACAGTGCAAACTCGGTCAGTGCAAACTCGGTCAGCGATGCGGATTTGGATCTGTTGGCGGTCGATCAGGTGAGAAATGGCGATCGAGGCAACCGAGGCCAGCGGCCGAATGTCTCCAATCCAAACCGCGAACCCACCGATCGGATCAGTCCGCTTGACCCGATGGCGGGCGTGACGGTTGAGTTGCTTGATTCGGATGGCAACGTCGTCGATACTGCGGTCACTGACGACGCGGGCGTTTACGTGTTCGATGACTTCGATCAATCGGGATCGTACGTTATTCAAATGGCGTCGACGAACGAGCTAACCGCCGACGGCAACGACACGTTCGAGTTCACGATCAGCAGCGGCAAGGAACGATTGGCCGGACTGAACTTCTATGTGAACGTCTAGTTCCGAGAAACCTTCGTCAAGTAACTTTCGCCACGCCGCCTTTCCCAAGACGGCGCGGCTCGTTTGCAAACGACGCAAGAACCGGAAACCGAGATGACGAATCTAACGAACCCCAAAGTCATCTGGTTCAAAGGCGGTCTGTTTGCCGGACTGGGGTTACTGGCATCCGGACTGTTGATCGCCCGTGCTCCTGAGTGGCAAACGACACTGTTGTTGATGATTGCGATTTGGGCGTTCTGCCGCGCCTACTACTTCGCGTTCTACGTCATCCAGCATTACGTCGATCCATCATTCCGGTTCGCCGGACTGATCGACTTTGCTCGGTACGCGTTGTTGGGGAAAGCTGCCGATCGTCGGGAAAACGATACCACCCCGCCAAACTAAAACCACGATCCGTCCGTTACGGTCGTCCGATATCGATCACGCGAGTTTGATTGCCGTAGCGAACCAGTTGAACGGACTCGAGTGAAGTCTCAGTCGGCAAGTCTTGTTTTTCAAACGGATACAGATTCCTCGCCTCGTCAGGAATCCCGAGTGACGCCAACAGCGAAACGGCGTCCGATTTGTCAGAGTCTGGCAGATTTGCACGCGGTCGTTCGTGTGAACTTTCGGCCGAAACCCACGCAGCTTTCATCGTTTTGATTCCGTCTTTCCACTCGACGGAGGTCAAGTATCCGACGTGCAGTTTGTCGCCGACACGTCGCACGAACAGATCGCGGACGGGATGCCCGTCGAGCACCGGCACAACTTTGGCAAAACCGCGCAGTTCAACGTGCCGGTCCGTTGCGGCGACACGATCGATCAAATGGTTTGGCTGGGCATCGTCAACCGCAACGACCAACTCGTTCGTGGGCGCGAACGCGTTCTTCGTATTTGTCACTTCGCTGACCACAAAGTCACCGGTCCACGACGGCCCCGTGGTGTTGAAGATGACACAGCGCCCGTTGTCCTGGAACCTCAACCCAAAACCGGAGCCATCGGCATTCTGATGAATCCAATCGCCCAGCATCGCTGATCTCGCCATCGGCCGCGCGGTCCACGTCGATAACCCATAACTGATACTGGCCAACATCAACAGCGCTGCGACTAGTGAAATGGCGAGTCGCGGTCGATAGAACCGTCGCATTCTGGCCAGAGCTGGTCGGATAACCGAAGGACGTCGAACTTGTATTTCTGATTCCACGCGGGCTTGCCGCGCCGACTTCGCAGCCGACTCGCGACACCTCTCCGTTGCTTCGGCCGCGACCTCTGCCTCGGCCGCCAAGCGTTCGGCTTCCGTTACGACAAGCAGCGGCCGATCGGCATCGTCTCGCGAAGCATTTGTCGCGAGCGAACGTGGAACTTTCGCATCGACGGTTGAACCAGTCGCGTGCGGCGTTGTCGAAGTTCGCAGAACGACTTGCCCGCGATCACCAACCAGCACCAATTCACCGCTCAGACACGACGCTAAAATCGGGATTCGATCGGCGGCAAGCGAGGCCGTTGAATCGACCTCGACCATCGCGTCAGGCGGCAAAAGCCCGCGAGCAGCGAAACCAATCAGTTCACGCAGCTTGAACGCACAATCGTTGCCGCCCGCCATGCCTCGCACTCGGTACATCGAGATTTTGACGTCGGCCGGATGCGGCAACGGAACTTTCTTGTCCGAGAACAACCCGACATTCATCACGCTCAACCACGGTCCAACTCGCGACCCACCAATCACCGCGTCCGACCGAATGATGCCCGCCAGCGCCGCCTCTCGCACCTCGATCCCCGTGAAGGGACCGGCGACCGAATGATCTGTTTTGACAAAGAAGTCAGTCATTGGAAACACTTTTCGTGCAGCAAATCGGTGGAACCCATTGATTGTTTTCGCCTATAACTAGTAAAGCGTCAACCAATTTTCACCGCTCATTCCTGAACCGGTTCATCTTCGTGAATAAAACGATGCAGCGCAAACGAATCACGACCGGTTTGGAACGAACCGCTCTGACGATGATCGAATTGCTGGTCGTGATCTCGATCATCGGCGTCATGATGGCACTGTTGCTGCCCGCCGTGCAAGCGTCGCGAGAATCAGCACGACAAACCAAATGCCTGAACAATTTGAAACAGATTGGTTTGGCGATTCACAATTTTGAGTCGCAGCGCAAGGAACTACCGCCCAGCCGCAACTATGACCACTTCACCTCGTGGGCGTTCTTGATCCTTCCCCAAATGGAGCAAACGGCGTTGCCAGACCAGTGGGATGACCAACTGAAGTACTATTACCAGAGCGATACAGCGCGGCTGACGCAGATCCCGTTTTACTATTGTCCGTCGCGTCGGGATGCGAATGTCATCAGCACAGCAGGCGACGATATCATGTCGCCCTACGAAACCAGCAACCACGTTCCGGGAACCGTTTCCGACTATGCCTGTTCAGCGGGGCACGGACCGGCCGGGATTTGGAATTGGATTCACTCCAATGGTGCGTTCATCATGGGTGACGGGGTAACGGATCCACCGACCGCTCCGGCGGGTAACTTCCCGCCGCCTCAATCGCGTTTAGTAACCTGGAAGAGCCGCACGACTTTCGCCAGCATCACGGATGGAAACAGCAACACGATCTTTGTCGGTGAAAAGCACGTGCGTCCGTCGGGACAAGGCATTTCACCCGAGGACGGTGCGATCTACAACGGCGACCATCCAGCCAACTTCTCGCGTTGTGGTGGCCCGGGATATCCGCTGGCGCGTTTTCCAACCGATCGGTTCGAAACAAACTTCGGCAGCTACCACGTCGGCGGAGTCAATTTTGTGTTTGGTGATGGCAGCGTGCGCACCTTGAACACTCACATTTCAACCGATGTGCTGGGCAAACTGACCAACCGAAACGATCACGAAGTTGTGACGGATCCGTAGGACGCCGTCCCCTAGCGACCGTCGATAAAGGCATTTTATGGTCGGGTTTTCGGATACGTGAGTGAGCCGTTGGCTGTAGAGCCTCGGATACTTAGGGTGCGGCTTTGGCGTACTGAACCTCAAGCACGACATTGTTCGTTTCTGGCTTGACTTCGACCTGCAATCCGGACGTTCGAAAACTGCGATACTTCGTATCCAACAGCGGCTCGGGGATCAGTCCTGGGCGTTCCGCACCGTTACCGATCTCGTAGTCCGACAACACGACCACTCGATGCTTGCCGGCCAGTGCCCCATCGTCGGCCTTGTAGGTTCCCATCGTGAAAGTTCCGTCCGGCGAGATTCGTGCCGTGGCGGTGATGGGATCTTTCTGCCCAATCAATTCGAGTTCGACAGTTCCACTGCGAAGCAACTTGCCGTCGGGGAACTGGACAATGCCATTGACTGGATAGACGTCACTAGCGGGTCCGCCACAGCCAAGTCCACCAATCAGCGAGGCAAGCGTGATTAGACCGATCGAAAATACCTGGTGCGACATGGTTTCGGCAAAACGTTGGTGAGCGGAGGTGACCGTGAACAGCAAGTGATTCTAACGTCACCGCGACTGATGTGGTCGCAACTCTCCATCCAGCGCCTATCGCCGAGCCATCGCATCGGCCATAACCGGCTCCGCCATAAAGTGATCCGATCCCAACAACGGGGCCACACAGACACGTTTCGCACGTGCGGATTCAAGGCCCTCGCGAATCGCAAGCGCCAGGTCAACATCGCCAGTCGGCTTCGTCAAGAATCGAAACACGCCACCGCGGTTGATCATTTCCTGAGCCAACTCGACACGAGCATTCCCTGTCAACATGATCCGAACCGTTTCGGGAAAATGATCGGCAATCCAAGTGATCAGTTCGGCGCCGGTCATGCGGTCCATCTTGTGGTCCACGACGACCAAGTCGAACGCACATCGCTGGAACATCTGCACTGCCATTTCACCTGAATTGGCAATGTACAGATCATAAGGTTGATCACGCAGGACTCGCCGGAGCCCTCGCAACAGGTTCATGTCATCATCGACCAAAAGAATGGCAGTCATTGCATTACTCGGCAGTCACAGGTTGAGGATCAGTGGTGTTGGTTTTCGTCGTGGTTGCCGCTTGGCGCACGACCGTGCGAACCGAAATCGGCTCACAAACGCCCGTTTGCGAACGACGCAGACGGACCAGTTTTTGAATCAGGGAATCATGAATCTCGGTACCCGACGCAATCAGAATTCGCCCTGACAGATCGGTCACATGGCTTTCAAGAACCATGCCGTCGGTCAACTGAGCGACATCGACGTCTTGGCTTTGGAACATGGCTTGAACGACCGCCGACAAGTGCTCGACCACGACGGGATCGTACTGAGGCCGGCGATCCATCAAACGCAGCGCCGCGAGCGGTGATCCGTCGCCACGAAAACGCTGAAAATCACCCACAGCTCTCAGGATGCGAGCGGCTATCGGGGTCGGGTCACAAGCTGGGTCATTTTGCGCAGCCACAAGATCGGCGACGCCCTGCAAACGCGGAATCGCAGAAATCAGATCGTGGCCAAGCTTCGGTGTTTGCTTGATCAGAGCTTCGTCGTCTGACGAAAGTGGCTGATGGTTCAAATAGCGATCAATCACGTCCGCCGGCAACGAGACACATCCGACCCGCATCAGCATCGCGGCCATTTCGATTTGCCACATCGGCCCGACGCCAATCCGCTGCGCAACGGCACGAACCAACGCCCTTGCTTCACCAGTCAATCCAAAAGCTTCGGGCATCGCCATCGACAACACTTGCGTCAACATGCGGACACTGCCAGCGAGCGTTTGGTTCAGCAACTCGGCTTCCGCGGTAACCAGTCGGTATTGCTGGAGCCCGGCATCGAGAGTCTTGGCCAATTGATCGGGCGGACACGGTTTGTTGAGGAATCGAAAAATGTTTCCTTCGTTGACCGCATCGACGGCCGTCTTTTGGTCCGCATTGCCGGTCAACATCACTCGTACCGTTTGTTCGTTGCGGTCACGAATGATGGACAACAATTCAACGCCCGACATTTCGGGCATCTGCATGTCCGAAACGACGACGGCGAAAGGGCCATTCGTTTCGATCATTTCCAATGCCGCTGCCCCACCGACCGCGAAATGCAGGTCGTACTGGTTTCGAAGATTTCGTTTGAAACCCTGCAGCACGTTCGGCTCGTCATCAACAAGAAGTATTTTCATCGTCATGACACGGCCTCGGGTCGCAAAAGGTCGATCCAACGATTGACGCTGTCCAGTCGCCCCACCGAACTCAAATACTCGCGATCAATGTCGATGCCATCGATTGAACATTTCTCACTGACGATCCGATGACAGCCCGGACCACAAATCGCGTTTGCGACATGAACCGCCGTAACGGGTGCGAACCCACCGGACTCGCTGTTGGTTCCCGATGGCTGATGATGAAATGCAACCGCTTCGACAATTGGATTTGGCAATCCCCACAGCCCCAACAGGTGCGCACCAACGGCCGCATGGGTTGTTCCAAAGACGTTCAACTCGGCTTGCCACAGCGGAATCGATTCTTGGTCAGCCAGTTCTAAGGCTAGGCGGAAAGGTTCAGTCAAATGAACCGCCAAAATCATTTTGCCGATGTCGTGCATCATTCCAGCGATGAACGCGTCGTCGACCGTTTCGACTTCGCTTGTTTCATGTTGTGCAATCTTGCGAGCCGCGATAGCAACCGCCAAGCCATGATTGACTGAGTCTTCCAACGAAAACCCATCTAAGTTCGGATCCTTGAACTCACCAAATGCGCTAGCCGATAACGCGAGCGGTCGAATGATGTTCAGACCCAGCATTGCGACGGCGTGTTTTGGACTTTCAACGTGATGTGGAAGCCCAAAAAACGAAGAATTCACCAACTGCAGAACCTTCGCACTCATCGCCAAGTCACTACCGATCACATCTGCGACTCGGTCCAGTGATGCGTCATTGGACTCTAGTTCTTGGACCAATTCACGATAGACACGCGGCAAGCTCGGCAGACTGTCGATCTTGGATGTGATCTGTTGCAACTTTTCATCGTGCAATTGATGCTGCAAACCGCATGCGCGTTGGACTGTTTTGATCAAGACGTCCGGCTCGCAGGGTTTTGACAAGAATTGGTGGGCTGGCCCTATCGCACGAAAAATCTTTTCGTGTTCAGACTGACCGCTTAGCACCAACCGGATCGTCTGCGGGTACTGTTTCGAAACCCTCGTCAACAATTCAGCGCCATCGATTCCCGGCATCCGCATGTCCGAAACAATCACATCGATGGACTGTGTCGCCAGCAAATCGAGAGCCTCTTGACCACCGCCCGCAAAATGCATGTCCCAAACGCCACGTTGTCCGCGCAGCATTCGGCGCAGTCCAGACAAAACGTTGGCCTCATCATCAACAAACAGAATGCTTGTCTTTGCGTCCGTTGCCTTTGCTTCGGTTGTCACGGCTGACTTCACCATGTTCATAACGGCACTCCAGTCTCGGCAGGCGATACGGCAAGAGAATCTGAAGTCGGCGCCGCAATAGGCTTCGGTCGCTGCATCGGAAGCTGGATCGTGAAAACGGTTCCTTTCCCGACAACGCTAGTGACGTCGATGGTTCCCGAGTGTTTTTCGACGATCACGCTTTGTGCGATTGCCAAGCCTTGCCCGGTCCCTTTTCCAGCGGCTTTGGTCGTGAAAAATGGGCTGAACACTTTGGACAGATTTTCTGGTGAAATCCCGCGTCCGGTGTCCGACACGCGGATTTCGGCCATCTCGTCACAACGTTTGGTGGTGATCGTGATACAACCCTTCGCGTCTGCAGTTCCGTTCATCGATTCGCCAATTGCGTGAGCCGCGTTGACGATCAGGTTCAGCAAGACTTGGTTCAGCTCGCCTGGAAAGCACTGCACCGGTCCCAACGTCGTGTCAAAGTCCGTCTGGACCGTTGCGACATACTTCCACTCATTACGAGCGACCATCACCGTGTTGTTGATTGCCTGTGATAGATCGGTCTGCGCCATTTCCGAAACGCCGGGATGAGCAAACTCTTTCATCGCACGAACGATTTTTGCGACACGATCAACGCCTTCAAGCGTTTGACTGATCGCCGCCGGAATTTCGTCAACAAGGTATTCCAGATCGGCAGCATCGATCGACAACCGCAAACGGTCCGCCGCTTCGGTCAGATCAACGCCCTGATCAGCTAGTGAGGAAAATTGTTGACAGTCGGCCAGCAGAACCGCTAGTCCACCAAACGATTCTTGAACAAACCGTGTGTTGTCGCCAACATATTGAATCGGCGTATTGATTTCGTGCGCGATCCCAGCCGCCAATTCGCCGATCGACTCTAGCTTTTGAGCCTGGGCCAACCGTTGATCGAGTTTGCCCAAGTCCTTTGCATGCGAGAACTTTGACTTCAGCTCGTTGTCACTGCATTTGTCGTCAATGCAATCGTGCACGCCCAGTTGATATGCCTGCTCGGTTGATTCCGGGTTGTCGTCAACGATCGCAATCAAGCAGCGGCACTTACTATGCAACTGCATGACTGTTTTTTCGATGTCGGCAGTCCAGTTCATGGGAAAACGCAAGAAAACGGTCGTGAACGATCCTCGCGCAAGCTCCGCTTCGACCTGCGATTGACATTCGGCAACGACAATGTCGGCATCAGTCAGGGATGCGAATTCTCGCAGTCGAGCAACCCATTCGGTTTTAAGTTTTGATTCAGGCTCAATAAGCAGAACGTGCATGACTGCGCCTTTGGTTTGAGGAATCGCACTGGATGGGCAGCCGAACAACGACCCTGGTGCCACCCTGTGGCGGCGACTGGACGTAGATGAGCCCGCCGTGCTTTTCGACGACCACATCGTGGACGAATGACAAACCTTGACCGGCACCTTTTCCGACTTCTTTTGTCGTAAAGAACGGTTCGAAGATTCGTTCCTGAATTGCCGCGGGAATGCCGGGTCCGTTGTCTTCGAAACAGACTTCGACTTCGTCTTCGAGTGAACCACCTGCTACCAACCGGGTTGATATGCGAATGTGTCGTTCGCCCTCGGCTCGATGCTCGGTGACGGCATCAAGCGAATTGGTCAGCAGGTTCAACCAAACTTGGTTCATCTGTCCCGCCAAGCAAGACACCAACCCCAGATCAGCGGACAAGTCGAGTTCAACTTGACCAACATTACGGCACTGGTTTGCCGTCACTGCAAGAGTATTTTCGATCGACCGGTTCACATCGATCGAAGTCTTCGCTTCGGACATGGGTTGTGAGAACTCTTTGAGCGCTCGCACGATTTTTGCGACCCTCTCGATTCCCGACAGTGATTGTTCGATTGCGCCAGGAAACTCTTCACGAAGAAACGGCAAGTCGGCGAGTTCTCGGCCGATAGCAATCTTCTCAAGCAAATCGGCCGTGGGGGTTCCTGCCGCAACCGCCTTCTCTAGCTGCTCGAACAGATCGATCAGTTCGGCCAGATCATTGAACGCCGATTGCAAGAACTGGATGTTGTCACCGACGAATTGAATTGGCGTATTGATTTCATGTGCGATGCCGGCGGCCAGTTGGCCAACCGATTCCATCTTCTGAGCCTGTCGCAAGCGGGATTCCATCACCTTGCGTTTCGACAAATCACGGACCACCGCCGTAAAGACAACTCCGTCGCCGCGCTGGCAACGACTTACCGCGACTTCAGCCTGGAACGGCTGACCGTCGAACTTCGTCGCCGACACTTCGATCGCGTCGGGCAATGTGAACGCACAAACGTCTGCTTCGTCAGATTCTGAAAATTCGGCACCAGGCGGAAAAACATCCGTTGCGATATTCGACGCCGGGAATAGAGCCGCTCGGCAATCGTCATCCACAGCAAACATGCTGGAAACGGATTTGCCAACCATGCTGGGGCACTTAAAGATCAAGCGAGCAGAACGATTGAACGCCGAGATCATTCCGTCTTGATCGTACGACAAGATTCCTTCGGCCGCGGTTTCGACGATGGCACGATTCTGGTCAGACATCCGCTGCAATTTTTGATTTGCCTCGTAGACGTCCAACGATTTTTGTTCGAGAAGTCTTTCCGCTTCCTTGCGAGCCTTTCGCTCTCGCTCGAACCGTCGGTTTAGTAGTTCCAGGTCGGACATCAGACATTCTCGGCTAATAAGCAGTTCGTCGTCTTTGGAGTCAATGTGAAAGTAGCTTCGGTACCGTTCTTTTCGCCAATGTCTTTTCGCGCGACTTCAATGGCATCTGCGAAATGATCCACACACGCTAGGACCAGCCCCTCGGCCAAGTCAGCAAACGGACGTTTGGATCGGTAGGTCATCGCAAGTACGTCGCCGGATTGCTGACACTCAAAAGAGGGCAGTTCGGCATCCGGGTAAAGTTTGCGGACCTCAACGTGAATGTAGGTCTCAACTAAGGGCAAAAACTGGGTTGCCGATTCAATTCCAGAAAAGAATTGTGGATAGAGTGCAAAAAATCGGACAAACAAGTGCTTGCCAAACGTGCGAACCAGTTCGGATACAGGAATGGATGTCTCTTGCGAAAGCGCCACCACCAGATGAATCAGTTCGGCGTGATCGTAAGTGCCGACGGCAGTATAGGCGCCACCATTTTGTGTTTTTCCGCCAGCGATCATGCGGTCGGCGATCTCGATGCCGAGATCATTTTCGACCATCTCGATCAGTTCAGTGAAAACGATGCCTTTCATAGTCCATCCAATGCAGTAGGCGTATTTCGCGAAGTCTTGCCCGGCGCACTAGTGAGTGCTAACGACCGATTCGGTAAACTCGGATCGACGCCATCGACCGCGACGGAATCCTTCGAGAATTAACCGCATGCGGTGAGAATCGCTCTTCAGGTCGATGAATTTGGGCGGTTGCTCGACGCCGGAACCGTAGTACAGACTTGAATCGGGACCTTCGGAATTGCGTTGTCCAAAGAAGTCAACGAACCCGGGCAGCAGATCGATGACCCCCTCGTCACGAGTGAACCCCATCTGCCAGTCGCCAAAATTTCGACTGTCGATCTTCTGATCGGACAAGATGATCATGTTGCAGTGACGCGGGTCGGCAGAAATCCGGCGGAACAGATTGTCGACCGAGTCCTCGGGGCCTTCCATGACCTGAAAGAACGTTCGGTCACGAAACAGCAGCACGCCGGTGATATCGATTGACTCGTTCGACGATCGCGACAAGCGAAGCAACCCATCGAGATCTGATTCTTCAAAGGAAGCGACGGCGGCACTGGCATACACCAGTTGCTTCATCGGAATCGTTTTGGATGATTTACTTTTCATAATTCGCCCCATTGGCCAAGAACGTGTTTCCCCCGCACCCGACCTACCCAAGATGAGTCATGGTCTCATGTGGGCAGTGAAAGCCTGTGTCAACTTCCCCCCCGACGCCGTTGAAACTCGCCGATAATTCGGCTCGCTCGCCGCGAAATGTTCAGCGATGACGGTTGTGACGATTGAGCCGGGTGACTTGAAACGCACGTCGGATCGGCAGGCTGAATCGTCGGCTAACGCTGCGCAAATTCCGGCAATCGAACGTTCCGCTCGAATCAGTCGTCAAATTCGAGTTCGGCTAGAATGATCTCTTTGCTCTAGAGCCGATTTCCACCCGCCATTGCCCCCCGCCTTCTAATACGGAACCACCTATGTCAACAAAGTCGTTTGTCGTGATCGCAGTTGCGGTACTTAGCATTTGTCCCACCCGCAGTTTTGCAGAAGCACCAAGCGGCCGCGGCAACGGAGACTACATCGTTGGTCCCGAATATCGATTATCGGACGATCTAAGCGACCAAGGAAACGAACGAGGCCAGTCATTTGAATTTTCGATGCCGCTAGCCGACAGCAAGATTTTCCGTGGCGATGATGCGACGCTGGATCCCAAGAAAGAAGTCCGATCGGATCGCAAGATATTTGTCTACGTTCCAGCCGCCTACCGTGACGGCGACAAAGCACCGATCCTGGTGACGCTTGATGGCCCCAGCCGGATGAAGCTAGTGACCGCGGCGCTGGACAACTTGACGAAGTCGAAAGATCCGAATCGCAAACTTCCCGCGTTCATCGTGATCGCCGTACAAAACGGTGGCGACGACAGTAAGGGCAGCCAACGTGGCTTGGAATACGACACCATGTCAGACCGATTCGCGCGATTCGTTAACGACGAAGTCTTACCGGCCGTATTGGCCGACGCAAAAATCCGAGCCGCCTATCCAAACATCGCGTTCACATCCAACCCGTGGGGCAAAGCCGTGATGGGCTGCAGCAGCGGCGGAGCGGCGGCGCTAACGATGGGCTGGTTTCGCCCCGACTTATTTCGGCGGCTGATCACTTACTCGGGAACGTTCGTTGACCAACAAGACGACGATGCGGCCGAAGAGGCCACCTACCCGTTGGGCGCGTGGGAGTATCACTCGGGAATGAAGTTGATTGAAAGCAGCGACAAGAAGCCGCTGCGAATTTTCACTCACGTCGCCGAGAACGACAATCGCGGGGGCGACGCTGAAGAAACCTATCACAACTGGGTGATGGCCAACCAACGAACCGCCGCGGCACTCAAGGCGAAAGGATACGACTATCGATTCGTATTCAGCAAAGCATCGCGGCACTGTGACAATCGTGTTTTCGAGCTAACTCTTGCCGACACGCTGGTTTGGATGTGGGACGGTTACGAACCGGAATAGTCACCGGCAAAGCGAGAAATGTCGGTGCGAGTTTCTACGGCGGCGCATCGACGCACAGTTCAAAAGTCTTCTCGGCAACGACGATCCCATCCAGTTCGAGATACAAAACCCAATCGCCGATTTTGTCGGTGATCGGATCCCAAATCGTATCGCCTAGGTAAAAGTTCCAGTCGTTCGTCTTCACATAGACCGTTCCGTCGAACGGTTCTCGCCGCCGACCGCGATCGTCAAGAATGCCGGGATGATCGATGCAATAGTCGAGCGATTGGTTCTTGCAGTTTTTGATGTTAACGATAAATCCGAATTCAACGCCGACCGTGGCTTGGATACGCGTCGCGGTGTGCATGAATCGCGGCAAATCTTTTGATTCGGCGTCCCAATGGGCATAGACGCCGTAGCTGCGCATCTTGATTTCGGGTTTGCGTTTGGCCATGAAATTCCTTGGTCGTGTCTGCGCCCCACCAACTTCGATTGGCCGGTGCGATCCGATTTTGCGATTCGATGTTGCGATTCGATGTTGCGATCGATTGGCCCCGGCGACAAGTCTTACACCGCTTTCGATGCGCGGGTTTTGCTTGACATCGTAGGTCAACAATCGCGTTTTGAGGTGTTCACGGGTCCAGTTCTGTTACGAATGCATCGTAGCGAATCGTTACAGTCGTCAGACCCGATATCGTCAGTCGTTTAGCTCGACGCAATCCGCCTGTTTTGCCTTGGCAAACTCTTTTGCGTGCTTAACGCTTCACCCGTAGTCGATGAATCCAGTGCAACGACTTCCTCTTCGCCAGTGAGCACAGATTACGCGATTCGGTCCACCCGCCTCGCACGTGCAACTCGCCCAGTTTGAGGTGCCGGATTTGCGAGACGTCTGCAAATTAAACCAGACATGGGTCGTCCAAAAATCTGCGTGCTGCGTGACGTTAGGAACATCGATTGTGAGTTTACCGATGCCGGAGCATCGGGAGTTTTTTAGCTACGTCCAACGCAACCTAACGGTTGCACCTAGTGGAGAATTGAATATGAGAAAGCTTTGGTTGTTGCCTGCCGTTGCGATCATTGCGATCGTATCGGGAGCAAAATCGGTTAACGCCGCTTATTGCGGTGCGATTAGCTATCAGGGTTGTAGTGAGTGTGGATCGAGTGTAGCCGATGGCGGCATGGCTTCCGAAGGCGTCATCGTCGACGGCGGCATGGTTGCCGACGGCAGCGTGATCGCTGACGGTGGATCGATGGGCGCCCCAGTTGCTGGCGGCACCTACACTGTCATGCGTTCGGTTCAAGAAACCGTCTACGACCAAGTCGAAGAAACTCGTTATCGTTCACGTAACGAAGTTTACTACGAAGACAAAGAAGTGTCGGGAACACGCAGCGTTCCTTACACCGAACAACGTGAAGTTCAGTACACGGTCATGGTTCCCTCGTATGAAACCAAGACTCGCACACAGAACTACACCGTCATGAACAAGGTCGTGGAGAATCACTCCAAGACGATCAACTACACGGTCAAGGTTCCTACTTACGAAACCAAGACTCGTACGATCAACTACACCGTCAACAAACCGGTGTACGAGACTCATCAAAAGACGATCAACTACACGGTCAAGGTTCCTGTTAAAGAAACTCGCCAAAAGACGATCAACTACACGGTCATGAACCCGGTTCGCGAGAACCACAGCAAGACCGTCAACTACACCGTCATGGTGCCTGTTCAAGAGCAAAAGTCGCGTACGATCAACTACACGGTCTACAACACGGTTCAAGAACAAAAAACTCGTACTGAAAACTACAGCGTTGTTGTTCCTGTGACGACGACCAAGATGGTTACGGTCAAGGGCGGAAGCTGGTCGACTGTCACGGAAGAAGTTCCTGGCAAGATGATGAAGCGAACCGTTCGTGAGCCTGGTACTTGGACATTCGATCCGTCGACCTGCAAGAACGTTTACTGCCCCGGCGCATGCCGCACAGAATGCGTTCAAGGTTGCCCAACGACTGTCTGCAAGAAGGTTTGGGTTCCAACCTGCGAGCAAAAAGAAGTGACTTGCACTTCCTACACTCGTGAGTGCCGCACTCGTGAGATTCCTTACACCGTATGTCGTAAGGTTCCAGAATGCCGCACCAAGGTTGTAAACTACACCGTTTGCAAGATGGTTCCTGAGTGCCGCAGCAAGGTTGTCAACTGGACAACTTGCAAGATGGTTCCAGAATGCCGTAGCAAAGTTGTAAACTACACCGTTTGCAGCACTCGTTGCGAAAACCGCAGCAAGGTTGTTAACTACACAACTTGCAAGATGGTTCCAGAATGCCGTACCAAGACTTGCAACTACACCGTTTGCAAGACCGTCTGCGAGCCACGCAGCCGAGTTGTTAACTACACGACCTGCAAAATGGTTCCAGAATGCCGCACCAAGACCATCTCGTACAAAGTGTGCAAGATGATCCCAGAATGCCGCACCAAGACCGTTTGCGAAACCAAGTGCCGCACTGAGTGCTTCACCAAGATCGTCAAAGTTGCTAAGTGCCGTAAGGTTTGCGAACCTTACACTGTCACCAAGTGCGTTCCACGAGTTGTCTGCAAGCAAGTTCCAGTTCAAGTTTGTGCACCAGCACCAACTTGCTGCGATCCTTGCTCGGCTTCGAGCATGGGCAGCGACTGCGGTTGCGGAGCAGCTTCGGATTGCGGTTGTGCAACACCTAGCTGCGACGGCCCAGTGAAGAGCCTTCTGAAGAAGGTCTTCGGCGGACACAACTGCGGTTGCGATGCTGGTTGCGACGTTGCACCAGCTTGCGGTTGCTAATCACTGATTGGCTAAACCCAAAGTTTAGTTGACTCCATCTCGCTGCCACGCGGTGACCGTGCGGCAGCGAGAACTCAACAGTCGAATTCGCTGGACGTAAGCGAAAAAACGAAGCGGGTCGAGGCTTTTCCAAAAGCCCCGGCCCGTTTTTTCGTTTGCCACCGGTTTTCGTTTGCCACCGGCTCGTACTCAACTCAACCTCGAACTCGCTGAACTACTAGCTCGTTCGCAGTGACGGCACTTTCTGGTCGTATTGTGTCCCAACCTGGGATTTGGAAATGCGGGTTTTGGTCATACTCACTCCTGCAAGTGTTCCGCAAGACTAAATCCGGCAAAAACTGATTCGAATTCCAGTTTTCCAACTTGCCGAATTCGCTGGGACCGCTAGGTTTGGATAAGCTAGATGGATTAGTTCGGTGTAAACGGAGGATCACCCTCTCCGATCGTATCCGACCGTCTCGTTTGCAACGAATCCAATTCACCCACCCCCTACATCAGGGTCCTACCATGTTTCGACGCTTCTCATTGGCTCTATCGATTTTCGCTGGCATTTCGTCAATCGCGTGCCTGAACCTCGTTTCGTCGAACATCCAAGCCCAGGATTGGACTGCGGTAGCTTTCCCAGTCAAGACGCACGAGTTTGGTACCGTCGCGGTTGGAGCGAAAACGGAATTCGTTTTCCCTGTCGTCAACACGATGTCCAACACGATGCACATCCAAACGGTCCGAGCCAGTTGTGGCTGCACGACCCCAATCGTTCAAAATCAATACATCGCGCCCGGCGAAACCGGATCCATTTTGGCTCGGTTCAATACTGACACTTTCAAAGGCAAAAAAGGCGCTACGCTGACGGTGGTGATTGACCAACCGTTCTATAGCGAAGTCCGTTTGCGAGTCGACGGTTACATCCGCAGCGATATGGTGTTCTTTCCCGGTGCAATCGAATTTGGAAATCTGGCACAGGGTGAAGCTGTTGCAAAATCGACGAAAGTTCTTTACGCCGGTCGCAGTGACTGGCAGATCATGGATGTGCGTAGCAACAAACCTTGGCTAATGCCCGTTGTGAAAGAAACGGTCCGCGAGAACGGCCGCGTCAATTACGAATTGACGGTCGATATTCGCGAAGACGCGCCGACGGGGTATTTCCAAGACGAATTGGTCGTCGTCACGAACGACCGTTCGATGCCGAACGTCCCGATTCGAGTTTCCGGTCAAGTCGAGTCGGCACTGTCGATTTCGCCACAAGCAATTGCACTGGGATCGTTGAAGCCGGGCGAAGCAATCAGCCGTAAGTTGGTGCTGATCGGCCGCGAACCGTTCCAAGTCGACACGATCACGGCTGATGGCTGGAAAATTGATTTCCAACCGACCCCGGAATTGAAGAAGATGCAGATGGTCGATGCGACGTTTACCTTCGTCGGTGACACAGCAGGACCGAAAAAGGAATCCTTCGTGATCAAGACCGCCGGTGGAACTTCCGTCACCGCCAAGGGCCTGATCACCGCGGACGTTCGCGGCCAGTAATCTGGTTGCCATCAAAAACGTAGTGCGGGCTGCCAGCCTGCATGTTCAGACTAGCAGCCTGAGCTACTTGATCGCGTACGACAGCGCGACTTCCATCACCGCCAAGGGCCTGATCACCGCAGACGTTCGCGGCCAGTAAGCTGGTTGCCGCCAAAAACGTAGTGCGGGCTGCCAGCTTGCATGTTCAGGCTAGCAGCCTGAGCTACTTGATCGCGTACGACAGCGCACCGATCACGGATGCTTGGTCACCGCAGACGCTGAAACTGAACTCGTGGAAATCACGGAATCCGTCGAGAGCGTTTTCGTGGTAGGCACGCCGGACGAGATCCAGATACCGATCTCGCAGAGCGGGCGCTAGATCGCAGACGCCGCCCCCGATCACGAGTCGGTCATAGTCACCCAAGTAATTGACCATCAGCAAGGTGATCCCGAGCGCCGTTGCTTGGTCGTCGAGCAATTCGACGGCCAACGCGTCCCCATCGGCCGCTAATTCGCGAAGTTGTTTCGCTTTGTCCTTCATGCTGCACGTCTGTGTGTTGAGCACATGGTCGCGATAGTTGTCGAGCGTCAATCGATAGGCTAATTGGTGAGTCAGCGACGTCAGCGAAACAGCACTTTCGGCAGTGCAGTAGGCATTGCCGACTTTCAAGTTGCGATCATGCTCGTAGCGGAACGCATGGACGGGCAACATCAGGTGCCCCGCGTGTCCGGCGCGGCCAAAACTGCCTTGCACTGGATTCCCGTTGCGTACTTCGCCACCGCCTAGGCCGGTGCCAACCGCAACCATGAACAACGAATCAAACTCGTCTTGTTTGCCGTCCATAGGCGATTCAGACCAATGCACAAGCCCTGTCCGAATTGCGGATTCGCCCACCGCGGCTGCTTGGCCATCCCCGACGTAGCTGACTTCGATCGACTTGCCGATTTTCGCCCAAGCGGTTTGCAGCCGCTCGCGAATCGGGCATCGATTCCATAATCGAGAGTCCAGATTCGGCGTCGACAACAGAATGCCATCCTTGGTGGCTGGCCCCGGTGTCGCCAAAGTGATTCGGGAGACCTCGTCGCGCTGGCGGCCCAATTTCTCTAGCTCGATCTCAATTTGCCCCACAATATCCGCGATCGTGGCGTCGGGCCCATCAATCGAGCGTGTAGGAAATTGCTTCGAGATGCACAGCAGATTGTGATCCGAATCACCGATCGCGATCGTGCTGGTAGTTCCGCCGACATCGACACCGACAAATAGTGACACTGGTATTGATTCCATCTGGGGGTAAGTGCATCCTCCGCAGCCACGGCGACTGGGTAGTTTGCATGTACAGTGTTACGGCAGCGGCCGCTTTATGAAAGGTGAATCCGACGATGATGAACACAATTCGAACTCGCGGGTTTCTTTATCTGATAGGAACCTTGGTCAACCGAGTTGTGCCGGAACGAGTGTTTCGATTCCGAGTTTTCCGGATTTTCGAGCTCGGCCGGATCGATCCGGACGCTAATGCCAAACGATCCTGGGCCGATGCAAACCGTGCCCGTGAACTTGTGTTTCGGTGGTGTGAAACGGAGGCCGAAATCGCGGAAGCGTGCCGTCTAACCTATTTTCGCCCGGATGGGTCTGACGCCGCCAAACAAGCGTGCCTAGCGATCGTCGATTCTGAACCGGCCGGCGGAGTCTGGATTGGACGTGACTACTTCAACGAATCAGAGTTGGGACTTCGCATCCGTTTGAACAAGGACCAAGCGTGGCTTTTTTCGGCATTCGTTGAAAAGCACCACCGCCGAACCGGCATCTACCGCTGCCTGCTAGACCATGTCCTTGCCGATCAACCGCAGACCGTTTTTGCGTCGATCAATCCCACCAACAAAGCCTCCATCAAGTCACATTCCGCGTACACTCGCCGAATGGTAGGGACGTGCGTCGCAGTTCGCTGCTTTGGATGGCGCAAGTGCTGGGCCAACGGTCAATTGCAAGTCGACGGAAACGAGATCACGATCCTTGCAAATACAGAAACGC
Organism: Rubripirellula sp.; assembly: GCA_049680385.1. Taxonomy (GTDB): domain Bacteria; phylum Planctomycetota; class Planctomycetia; order Pirellulales; family Pirellulaceae; genus Rubripirellula. Next base: position 20,579 of record JBAUHR010000938.1, read on the forward strand.
CTTGAGGCTGAAACCGCGTCTGACTAACGCAGCGAATCGAGCCACAACATCCACTCGGCTTGTTCATCGTCAGAAATCGCCGGCTTCGGCAATACCGGCAACTTCTTGCTAGACGCTGATCCCGATGATTGCTTGCGAACATTCAGTAGACCGTTGACATTGATTTCAAAACCGATCAGCCGAGAAATCGGTTTGGGATCGCCGTTGGGAAGGATGGGTTGCGAACCGGCACGTTCAGGTTCCGATTCGAATTCATATCGGCCCAGCGAATGCCAGTCGTCACTCAGAATGCCCGATGACTCGACGAGCGACAATGTCATTGACTGGCGGTTCTTCGACAACGTAAGACGTCGATTCGTACGCGCCGGCAGCAGCGTTCCCCGGGGGATGATGGGCAGAATCCGTCGACGTCCTTTTGCGTCTTCGATCACAATGCCGATTTCTTGACTCGTTACGCCTCGGGGCGGCATTGCGACATCGCCACGTCCGGGCAGTTCGGCGGCCAAACACGCCGCCGCACCACGAGCCACGTCGGTTCGATCAACCACGCGGCGCTGCGCGGTCGCCGAAACGCCATTGGTCACTGCATCTCGGACTTTCGCAATCCGCATCACGGCGCCCATCGTCACGCATATATCAACGTCTGATAATGATACAGACGCTTGGTCACAGGTGCGTTTTACGGCGGCGACGATTCCGGCAATCAAGTCATCGCAATAGTCCAACCAATCATCCCGATTAACCGAGACCGCGATCTTTTTTCCATTCGAAACGATTTGAACTGTCGCCGAATCGGCAAGCAACATGGTATTCATGGCCCGCTCGCACGCGATTTGCAATTGAGCGCCCGTTTTCATCGAACGTCGAGGGTCCAGGCCAAAATCGGCCGCGAACTTCGCAGCCGCCAAATCGACCAAGCGGTGCAGCCATGGCAACGTTCCTTGGTGCCAATGGCCTCCGCTGGCCAGTTGATGCAACCGCGTCTCGTCACGCCGAACGATCGCGATCTCGGTCGCCTGACCAGAGACGCCGACAAAAAAGATGAGCTGATTCTGGTCTGTACCGATGTCACCAATCCCGCTCCCCAAACCGCCGTCAATCGTGGGAGCATCCCCGATCTCGTGGTCCGGGTCGACCAACAACGACTGCACCGCGGCGATCGAACGATCCACTAATCGTACCGACGACATCCCGGCCATCTTTGCCGCCTGCAGCACACTGCGGCGGTGCAGTTGATCGTAACTGGATGGGACCGTGATTGCGGTCGCGAGAGGCTGTGAGTTACCGGACCACGCATTTTTACGAATCTTTCGCAACAGCATCGCCATCAAGACTTCGGGCGGACAAGACCGTCCTGCAACCTTTCGATCAACAACCGGTTTGCCGATGTACATTGGCAGACAATGCACCAGACTAAGCGGAAAATCACGGCGGCGTTCGATCGCGTCTTGACCATAGATCAACTGTTCGCCGTCCGATGCGATTGCCATCCGAAACAGTGGATGATCACCACCGCCGGCCGACAACTTATTGAGTCCACCGATCGGCGACGCCGAGGCAGCCGCAGAATAGAACATCCCGAAATCGATTGCCAACACTCTTGCGACGGTTGCCGACGTCGACCCGCTTGCGTGCGTCGAAACGGCCCCTGCGGTTGATTGATCACCAATCGCGTTGCGTTGCGCAAACTCAGACAACCAAACCGGCGCATCGGATTGCGTTACGTAGGGCGCCAGATCATCGATCACTTCATCCAACGACGCGTACCGCTGATCGGGTTTCTTCGCCATCATGCGGAAGAAAATATTCGCAAAGTGCAAATCGACGTCGCCCCGAGCCTGCATCAGATCCGGGATCTCACCGTGCCGGTGCCCGTAGACCTGATCCAAGTATTCGCCGCTGAACGGAGGACTTGCGGTTAACAGAAAATACATCGTCGCCCCGAGCGAATAGATATCGCTGCGCGAGTCGGCTTCGTCTGGATTCTCTAGCTGCTCTGGTGACATGAACGGTAACGTGCCAACCAACCGCCCCTTTGCACTTTTGAGTGGATCGATTTCGTCGTCATCGACGTCGCCTTTAGGCGAAACAAAGTCTGCCTCAGAAATCCGGGCTAAACCGAGATCCAGAACCTTGATCGTTCCGTCGGACGCACGCATCAGATTGCCTGGCTTGACGTCGCGGTGAACAATTCCGGCGCGGTGAGCATGCAGCAGCCCCAAAGCGGCTTGGCGAATGATCGAAGCCGCTTCGCTGACCGGCAGCGGACCTCGCATCGCGACCCATCGCGTCAGTGTGACGCCGTCAACATGCTCCATCGCCAAATAGTGAATGCCGTCATTCGATTCACCAGCATCAAACGCAGTCACGATATTGGGATGCAACAACCGCGATGCCGCGCGGACTTCGTCGTAGAATCGGCGAACGGCCAACGCATCCTTCATCCGTTTGATGGGCAGCATTTTGATCGCCACCATCCGCTGCATTCGGGTGTGCTCGGCCAGATAGACGTTCCCCATGCCACCCGACCCGATCAGCTCGCGGATGACGTAGTCGCCGATCTGTTCAGGCACATCGTTGATCGTGTCGCGTTCGTCCGTTTCCGTCACATCAAACGAGTCGACTTCACCATCCAGGGACACACCGTCCTGAGTGGGAAGTTCGTTGATCGGTAGGTTTTCGTACGATGAAGACAAAAGTGCGACGGATGGAGATGTTTGATGTTGGGTTTTAGGAAACGTCCGAGACACTATCATATCCGATCCGAGACTGATCTTGCCCTCAAATATCTAGCTCCCAAAAGCCTCCCATGCTTCGAATTGCGACCCGACAAAGTCCGTTGGCCCTTTGGCAAGCCGAACATGTGGCCGCGTTGCTGGCAGCGGTGGGGATTCAGACCGTATTGGTCCCGATGGTCAGCAGCGGCGATACTGACATGCGTCCGATCGACGGGACCAGGCAAGTTGGGCTGTTCACCAAGCGAATCCAACAAGCATTGCTGGACGACGAAGGCGATATCGCGGTTCACTCGCTGAAGGACTTGCCAACCGAAGTCAACGAGTCGCTAACCCTTGCAGCCGTCCCAGTCCGCGAAACCGTTACAGACTGTTTGGTGTCCAAGTCGGGTACAAAATTTTCGGATTTACCCAGCGGAGCAAGAATCGGAACGGGCAGCCGCCGCCGAGCGGCTCAGATTCTTAGCCGTCGTCCGGATCTGAACGTCGAAGGAATTCGCGGCAACGTGCAGACTCGATTGAGCAAGCTGGACGAAGGGTTCGATGCGATCGTCTTGGCCGATGCCGGTTTGGTGCGATTGGAAATGGCAGACCTGCCGCGCTATCACTTTGCGTTTGACGAGATGCTGCCCGCGCCGGGACAAGGTGCCTTGGGAATCGAAGTCCGAGCCAGCGACAAACGGGCGTTCGAAGCCGCCGCGACGATGAACGACATGGCGACCCGAGCCGCAGTGACGGCCGAGCGAACGTTGTTGTCGTCGCTGCACGGTGGTTGCCTGGCACCAATCGCAGCCTATGCCGTTGTCGATGGTGACGTCTTGAAAATGTCGGCCGTCGCTCTGAGCCCGGACGGCCAAAAGCGTATCGACGAAACCGACGAGATCGCATTCGCAAACGATTTGTCGGCGGCCGTCGAACTGGCCAACCGAGTCAGTCAAAAAATGGTCGACGCGGGCGCGATCGAGATGGTACGCGGCTAGTCGATGGTGCCCATGCTGACTCCCCTGCCCTGCCAAACCTTACCCTGCCAAACCCCGCCCTGCCAAACAACGTTCGGCAGCGGTCGCAGACTAGCGATCCATAGGATCAACGGATCGTTGGCGTAGTAATCCGGTTGTTTCTCATCAAACACCGACCCTCGCTTTGCACGGCCCCAATCCGCAGTCATTGCCGCGATCGCGGCCGGATCACCGTACCCGTCGTCATCGATCATATCGACCAGTCGTCGTACAAACGAGTCAATGTTTCGATCCGCTCGATTGCGTTCGATCGCAAACTTGTGCGACATGCTGTCGAGCATAAGCTCACCCGCAAAGTCCTTGATCGGCAATACCGAATCGCGATCAAACCAGCCACGTTGGTTGTACCGCTGCCATTCACCGATCACGCCAATGCGACGTGACTTCTTACGCAGCTCGGCCGATGGAAACATCGCCGCAAGCGGTTTGTCGGAAACGACCGATTTGATAAGCGGTTGGGACGCGAAGACTTGCAACGCAATCTCCTCGGCAGGCTCGGCAATACGAATCAGCGCAAGCAACCCCTCTTCTCCATCCGCCACATACTGGCGAACCAGGGTGCTCCATTTCAACAGAACTTCAATCGCCAAGTCACGCTGTCGAAAAGCAATCTTTAGTTCTGCTTCCGTTGGCTCTGGCGGAACAAACACGCTGAATTCGTCATTCCAAACGACGCCGTTCGACTCAGCAACGAAGCCCCTTGATGTCCTCTCAACAACCGACCGGAGCTCAGCGAACGAAACGTGCCGACCGACCGAGTCTTCGGCTTTCAATTCGCTTTTCAAACGCTCAGTAATGTCCGCACGGACGTCAATGTTGACGTGATAGAGCGGTTGCATTGCGTCGGCCGAAACTTTCTTCGAACTTGGCAAGCCCTCCCAACGTGTCGCCGGTCGTTCCAACTTAGGCAACTCGACCGCCATCATGCGGGCTCGCCAATCCGTCATCACCGGCGGCGTCGTCCACCAACGCAGGCCAAACACCAACAACATCGGAACGGCAACCGCCATCCCCGTCCACCCGATCACTCGCCAGTGGAACCCGCGGTCAATACGGCCCTCAAGCCATCGCCCCGTCAGTCGACGAGTCGCAACCAGCAAGATCGGGACCATCAACAAAATGGCGATCACATAGTGCCAGTACGGAATGAAAAACCATACCAATACAAAAGACGCGAACATGCCGTAGGCCGGTGCCGCAAAGAACGACAAGACCGGACGTTTGACCCACATCGACACCAATTGTCCGAACGCGTAACAACACATCAAATACACGGCCGCGAACACTCGCACGTGCATCACATTTTGCGGACCATCAATCCGCGGCGCCAGCAACATCAAAAACGCTAACAGCAATAGTGCCGGAACAAGCGTCGGCAGCACGCGAGTCCACCAGACCATGCGGTGTGAGATGCCGCGATCGGCAAAGTACCGACATTGCTGACGGACCGAGTCACCGTAAAACGTGACCGCTCCCATCCACAAAAACGAAAGCGTCGCCAGCGGTATCACGAAGCCCGCTGTCTGCATTCGATATCGATACGAATTGGCAAGTTCAACCACACCAAAAACAAACGTGATCGCGAACAACGACGCCACGATCACACAGACCTGACGCCACTGTTGCCACAACATCGCATAGACGGGCGTTGGCTGAAAAAGGCCCGAGACGACGACGGGTGGCGGACGATAGGCGTCTTCACGCATGATCCCGCCCGCCAGATTCCGGAACGTCAACGTTGATTTCGACAATCGATACCTAGCCAGCCACCGCTGCAGCGCAAACAGTGCCAACAACACCAAGGCGCAGGCGGCAATCATACGTATCCAGTTGGCGGTCGGTGCGCCAATTTGCGAGATCGACGACGCGTATGGCGAGTCTAGCAAGTAGATCATCATCCAATAGGCAAAATACCATCCAATCGAGATCACCGGTAACAACGTCACCAGCCCAGCCACCGGTGACTTGATCGCATACGACGTCACCAAACCGATCATCAACAACAGGCACGTAAAGAAGAACGCTTGCCCGATCCCAACCGGGCTCAGCAACCCATCAAAACTATTGTCTGAACTGGCGCCTTGCCACGTCCAAGTCGAAAGCCACAGGGCGACTGACGCGAGAACCCAGGCACTGAGCATGCAGACCAGCGCGATCACAAACTTCGAGTCTGCGACCGTCTGCCAGCGTACCGGCAAAGTTCGCAGCCAACCCAGCGTTCCGTTTTCTTCTTCGGTGCCAATCAACATCGGTGGCAGACCGATCGCCATCAAATTGGGCAGTAAGATCCACATCATCACTGACCATGCAACCGCCGACCGTCCCCGGTCGTCCGACAAAATCGACGCCAGCGCAGCAATGATCGGCAGTGCCGCGATCGCCAACCCCACCGCTAACAACAGCGGCCGAATCGTGACCAAGTCTTTCCAACACAGGCTTTGCCAAACTCGTGAGGCATTCATCGGACACCCCCGGCTTTTTGGTCACCGGCTCTTTGGTCACCGACTCTTTGGTCATCTGTGCAAACCGCGACGAAGATTTCTTCGAGCGATGCGGGTACTGCGGAAACATCCGCCACGCCGCTGTCGGAACCGTAGTGCGAACGCCAATCATCTGCCAAATCAGAAACCACAAATCGCAGTTGCCGGCCGTTCTGGATCTCCGAAAGCACTTTTCCTTCGGGAACCGCAACGGTCGAACCAGCGTGATCCAGCGTCATGGTGATGATGCAAGTCTTGGCTCGCAAAGTATCCAGCGGCTCGCAAACTCGCAGTCGCCCCTTGTGAACGATCGCCACCCAGTCGGCCACACGTTCGACTTCGCTGATCTGGTGACTCGACAACAACACCGTCCGGCCCAGCGCCGCGCGGTCCACCATTGATTCCAAGAACTGGCGCCGCACCATCGGATCCAAGCCGCTGGTCGGTTCGTCCAAGATCAACAGTTTCGGGTCGTGAGCAGTCGCCAGCGCGAGCGCCACCTTGGCCCGCTGGCCTTTACTCATGTTCTTTAGCTTCACGCCGGCCGGAACGTCGAACGCGGCCAACAGTTCCAAGTAACGCATCGGAAACGTTTCTTCGTAAAACGCCGAGGTGAACCAGCCGATTTCCTCCGCCTTCATCCAGTCGTACATTGCCGGGGCGTCGGACACGTAACCGATCGAACGACGAATCTGCATCGCCGCATCGTCGGGTGACTTGCCCAACACGCGTGCTTCGCCCGAGTCCGGTTTTTCGAATCCGGTCAGAATCCGAATCATCGTCGTCTTGCCCGCACCGTTTTCGCCAAGCAAGGCGAACACGACGCCTTCGGGCACGTCCAACGTCAGATGATCAAGAGCCTGAGTGCGGCCGTATCGCTTTGACACGTTGTCCAAAGAAATGATGGAATTTGCCATGCTTCAAGACTCCGATTCAGTGGATTGTTTCGCCAGTTCAACTTCGAACAAAGCCCGCAGCTCGTCCGCCGTCATTCCGCCCGCGATCGCATCGGCCAGCGCACGACGCACCGCATCGGCGACCAACGTGTTGCGAGCCTTGGTGCAGCGGTTGATCGCATCGCGGCGAACCACCATGCCTCGACCCCGCAGCGTCTCAAGCACGTGATCGTTCTGCAGTTGGGTGTAAGCCCGCGCGATCGTGTTCGGATTGATCGCCAACTCATTGGCCAGTTGCCGCACGCTGGGCACCATTTGCCCGCCAACCAATACGCCGTCGGCAACACCCAATTTGACCTGCCGAACAATTTGTTCGTAGATCGGCGTGTCGCCAGACGGGTCAATGGAAAAGAACATTCGTCACCCCTAAACGTGGACGTCATGTGTACTGCCGTGATGGTACACCGAGTCGCTGGCGAATGTCAAGCAAATTTCGCAAGGAACGTTCTTGGGGCGTTTCGCCACTTAGAAACGACGCATCCATCACTGGTGTAGTGGACGAGGCAACGAGTCCTGCAGCACGGGACTCGTTGCCTCGTCCACTAACATT
>JBAUHR010000939.1:0-13530 GCA_049680385.1 Rubripirellula sp.
GACGGATTTCGGATTGATGATGCCTGGCAATCTGATCGTGCTAGCCACGTTGATCGGAGCATCTTGCGCGTCTGGGCCAAAGCGAATTCGCAAGAAGCGAGGCAAGCTAGGCTCGCAAGCCAAGTCAAGATCGATCAGCGGAGATGCCTTGAGCAATGATGAGCAAGTCGTCTTAGGAAAACCAATTTGGGAACGTTTTATCACACCAGCAGCAATGAGCTTTCTGGTCCTGGCCGCTTTGTGTGGAGCGATTTGGCAACAGGGGCGGCATGTAAGCGCCATTCGACTACTGGGCCGGACGGCGTTTTCCGAAGAAACACCTTCGCCTACGGTCCAAGTGTCACGTGAACGAACTGAAGCATTAGGGCAAGAACTCGTGCGTTGGCCCGCGTTTGAGCCGGTTCAAAGACGCATTATTCGACTTCAGGTGCATCAAGCCCGTCGAAAGGTGTACGATCAAATCAGGAAAAGCGACGACCCAATTGTCCGTTCCGTCGATGCACTTACCGCTTGGAATTCGACTTCGTTGGAGTCCATCGTAGCTCGGCTTTATGACGATTCCGCCGATGCCCCAGCGTCTGAAGTCAAAACAGAGGCTCAAGCAATGGTGAAGGCTGATTTAGATTTGATATCGGCATGGGACAACTTGCAGCATTCCCTGACATTGAATCCTCTCCAACCGCGAACGCATCTCCAAGCAGCGTTGATTGCTTGTGCAACGGGTCGGCCCTGGCGGACTTCCTTTGAACGATCGATGCAGTTGGCTGTTTACAACAACGATCACAGCCTCGGAAACGGACTACTTGCCTGGGCTGCCAACGATAAAGAGTCCATGATCCAGCAGTGGCAGCGAAGTATGTCGACCGGCTCAGATTCGATTAATCTGATCTATCGGTTGTCATCCATCAGGTTAAGCGAAGACCAGATCGTCAACGAGCTGATGCCGAATCGTTGGTCAGTGCCTTATCAATTGGCACAAGAGTTGAAGGACCAAGATTCCGCGGCGGGGCTAAGAACAAAGCTCCTGCAAAAATCGAGCGAGATCGCTGACGCGACATTATCGAACGAGACCAGCCGTCATCGCACGAAGGGCATGATCGCGGCAGCTTACCAGGATTTCGAAACTGCTTCGGAGCATTATGAAAAAGCCATAAAATCGGATCCGAAGGATCCTCAATTGCGCCATCTGGCAGCAACATCGCTTTACCAGATCGGTAACGCCAAACAAGCTGTGCGACATGCACGAGTAGCCACCTTGTTAGACCCCAAGAATTCACAGTTTCGCGAATTTTATCGCAAAGCCACACAGCTTCATCGAAGCCAATACTCCATCCCTGTCAAAGATGTCGAATGAGCCAAGTCGCCCCACCAACAATTAGCCCCGGCGCGGAAGAGTCCGAAACGCTTGACTTGTTCGGCATTCTACGGCGCCGCATTGGTTTCATCGTGCTCGGAATGATTCTCGGGTTGATCGCCGCAGGACTGTATTTATTTCTCACACCGCCGACCTATCGTGCGGAAATGGAAATTTTGGTTGGTCAAAAATCAGCGAACATGGTCAATGGCGCAAGCTCTAGTTCGTCGGTCGAAGGTGTTGATGCGGAGGATGACGTGTTGTCGACACACATCCAATTGCTTACCAGTCGTCGCATACTCAAGAAGGCAATCGCAGAGCATAAGCTTGGCGATATCGCCAGCGTTGCGGAAGCTGTCAGCGAAGGCAAGAACGCGCTTGAATACATTAAGAACAATTTGCATGTCACCAAAGGTGGGTTGGGCGTCGCCAAAGATGCGCACACGTTACAAGCCACTTACGATGACCCGTCTCCCGAAGATTGTGCTGTCGTGCTGCGAGCCATCTTTGACTCGTACGATGCGTACCTGACAGAGCATTTTTCAAGCACCAGCACTCAAGCAATTGACTTGCTCTCCAAGTTGGCCAGTGATACGGCAGAACAAGTGCGTGTCGCGGAGCAGAATTTGACGGAGCACTTGGGCAGAAGCAAAGTGATGTGGGATGGAACTCGGACGACCAACATTCACAAAAAACGACTGGACTCGATCGAGATCGATCTACTGGAGTTGACCGAGAACGAAGCGCATATCGAATCGCGTCTTGCTGTTATTTCTGACTTCTTGGAGACGGCTGATCCAGAAAAAGTCTCCGATTTCGATCGTTTGGCTCTATTGAGCGAGAAAGAAGTGAATCGGTTGAAAGTTTTGTTTGATGTGACTCGCGGCGACTCCATGAGTGAGGCGTTCGTGCAGGACAACCCGATACGTCAAGAGACGGCCCGCACCGAGCTTAACGAGTATCTGGATCTGGTCATGCGTGAAAAGAAGTTGACGGAAAATTTCAATGACGAACATCCATCGGTCGTTTCTGTTCGTGAGCAAATCGCGATGATGCGAGAATTCCTCGACGAGAAAGCTGCCGGCGTAACCGATGGATCTGCGGTTGAGAGAATGAAGCCAGACGAGATGCTTCAGACGTATGTGGGGCTCTTGAAAAACGACTTGGCTGGTCTGCAACGCGAACGCCAAGTTCTGTTGCGTCGAAGTGAAGAAGAGTTGGTGCTCGCTAAAAAGCTTGAGCTGGAAGAAATGGCCGCGGAATCACTGAAGCTGGAATTGGTTCGAAAGCAGGCCTTGTATGAAGACATGAGCGACACGCTCAATGAGCTCAATTTCGTTCGTGACTATGCAGGATTTTCCACTGACGTCATCGGTGACGCGGATGCACAGGAAAATGCAGCGTGGCCGGACGCAAAAATTGTCCTGCCGCTGGGGATGATCGCAGGAATGGCGCTAGGTGTCATGTTCGCCTTTATTGCTGACCTTTGCGATACGACATTTGCTGATCCCGAAGATGTCGAAAAAACACTCGGCGCTCCGGTGCTTGCTCATGTGCATCGTTTTGCACCACTGCGCCGCAAGCGAAACGATCCGCCCTTTGAAATCGACTCGTCCGTCTATGCGTTTCATCGACCACGTAGTCCTGAGGCCGAAATCTACCGCGTGATTCGGACGAGCCTACTGATGAGTTCGAAGTCGAAAGAGCAGCAAATCATCCAAGTGACAGGGCCACTACCAGGCGACGGCAAGAGCACGACCAGCGTTAACTTGGCTGTTGCGTTTGCTCAAGCCGGCAAGAAGGTACTGTTGATTGACGCCGACTTGCGGAAGCCGCGTGTCGCGAAGCTCTTGCGTTTGGAGGTGACGATGGGCCTGAGTGAAGCGATCACAGGTCTGGTCAATTCAGATGAAGTTGTGTCGGAAACAGTCGTTCCCAATCTTTTTGCGGTTGGTTCCGGTGCGATTCCTTCCAACCCCGCAGAACTGTTGGAATCGAGCGAATTCAGTGACTTGCTCCAAGATTGGTCAAGCGAATTTGACTATATCATTGTCGATTCCCCGCCCGTCTTAGCAGTATCAGATGCGGCCATTATTAGTCAAAAATGCGATACCACTTTATTGGCACTACGGATCGTTAAGAATGGTCGGCGCATTGCTGCACGCGCGATTTCGCTATTGCGTCAACACGGAGCTGACGTTTCAGGTCTTGTTGTCAACGGCTATCAGACATCGAACAAGAATTACGGCTACATCGAAAAGTATGATTCGGATTCGTATGGATACGGCTACGGGGCAACGAGTGGTGGATACTATCGCGACGCAGATTCATCCGCCAGCCAGAAAAATCTGTCAGCTACTGATGAATCCAAATTGACCGTCAGCAGTCACGCGTAATTTTATTTGATGACAATCATTGATCAACAACAGGACGATACCGTGCAAGACACAGGATTGGAAACTGAGCGACCCGACATGGCTGCTCGGTTAATGAACCGATTGCGTGATCCAGCTGCACGAATCAGTGTTCTTTTGCTGCTACATGCGTTCTTGTTTTACGCCATTTACGCGATTAGCTATTCCGCGCGATACGATTTCAGTCTGCCTGCACATGCATGGAGCATGATGCTCGCGACAGCGCCATTTGTGCTGGCAATCAAGATTGTGGTTTTCTATCTGTCGTCGCATTTCCATGGGTGGTGGCGTTATGTGACCTTTGCCGACATCAAGTCTTTGATTCGGGCGTCGTTCATATCGATGTTGGTGATCGCCTTTGTTGATTATTTCTTTAACTATAATTACGGTCATGTTCCTCGTGCTGTCATCGTATTTGACACGCTTCTGACGATTATCGTTGTGGGTGGCTTGCGGTGCGTATGGCGTTTTGCTGACGAGCACTTCGGTACGCAGTACAAACACATTCCTGTCGAGCCGGCACTGCTGATCGGTACTGATCACCAGACCGGGATTTTGGCAAGTCAGATCAATGCCAACCGAGCAATGCCGTTTCGGATTCGAGCTCTTATTTCAACGGAGCCGAATCCGCGAAAGCGAGTCTTCGCTGGAATCCCTGTGTCTGGGTCAATTGACCAGATTGCTGCGATCGGCGCTCGCTACGGCGCAAAGCACGTTTTTATCCCATGCGAAACGCTGGGTGGAACCGAGATTCGTGATCTGATTGAGAACTGCAACAATTCTGGTTTCGTTGTTCGCGTGCTGCCTCGATTTGAAGATGCACTTGCTGGAACTGCTGAAATTCCGCTGCGCGAAGTCGACATTGACGACTTATTGAAACGCGATCCTGTGACACTGAACACCGACAGAATTGACGCTTTGGTGAAGGGGAAACGAGTTCTGGTGACGGGAGCTGGCGGTAGCATCGGAAGCGAAATCTGTAGACAGTTGATTGAATTTGATCCGGCAGAGCTTTGCTTGCTAGGACGAGGTGAGAATCGCGTTTACACGATCCACGGTGAATTGCAAGACGCAGCGTCCGAGCACAATGTGACACTAAATCGCGTTATCGCGAATATTACCGACGAAAACTCGATGCGAAGAGCGTTTGAGCGACATCAACCCGAGATTGTCTTCCACGCTGCTGCTCACAAACATGTTCCGCTAATGGAGCTGCACGTCAGAGAAGCGCTATTGAACAACGTAGTGGGGACGGAAGTTGTCGCGTCATTGGCAGATGAGTTTGGCTGCGAAAATTTCGTGATGGTCAGTACTGACAAAGCCGTGAACCCTACCAGTGTTATGGGGGCGAGCAAGAATATTGCGGAACGTGTGGTTCACGCAAAGTCAACGAAAAGTAAAACTCGGTTTTGCGTGGTTCGTTTTGGTAACGTTCTTGGATCCGCAGGCAGCGTTGTTCCGCTGTTTCAAAAGCAAATTCGCAACGGCGGCCCCATCACGGTTACCGATGCACGAATGACGCGATACTTCATGTCGATCCCAGAAGCAGCACAGTTGGTTCTTCAAGCGGGAAGCATGGCAAAAGGAGGCGAAATTTATGTGCTTGATATGGGTGAGCCGATTGAGATCATGCAATTGGCTGAAGACCTTGTGCGGCTTTCTGGTCTGAAACCCGGCAGTGTTGAAATTCAAGTCACTGGAATGCGTGACGGCGAGAAGCTGTACGAAGAGCTCTATTTTGATGATGAAACGATGCTGGCAACCGAGCATGTTAAGGTGAAGGCTGCCTATCATCGTTCGTGCTCGGAAATTTCGGATGATATGATCATCGAACAAGTCCGCGAGGCTTTGAATTGCGATGAAACGACGCAGCGAGAATTGATTGTCCAGTTGGTCCCCGAGTACGAGAGTTTTTCAGGGCATGCCGTAAAGGGGCAATCGCAACTGCCAAACACATCGCTCGGCCGCGGTGTGGTGCAGGTCGAATAAATGATGATCCAAAGTGCCCTCCGTAAGCTTCAGGCTTCCGGTGTTCAGCGTTTGTTGTCGCGTTCGGCCTTTTACGCGCTCGGTGAACTTCTCACGAAAGGGGCCCGCTACATCACGTTTCCGATTTTTATCGCCGTGCTGACGGTCGAAGAAGTCGGAGTGTTGAGTATCGTCCAAGCGGTGTCGATGATCTGTTGGGCCATTGCAACACTCGGTTTTGGTGCTGCGGTCAAACGATTCTATCGCGATAGCGACGGCGTTGCCGATGAGACGATCGTCGGAAGATTGTGGGGCATTCGTCTTGTGCTCGCTGCCGTGCCCGTCTCGATCCTCGCTGGTGTCGTCTACTTTGTCGGAGATCGATATTTCTCCGGAATCCCTCTCGGCTGGATTCTGTTGGCGCTCTTAGGCGGTTATCTGCGGGCTGGAACTCAAATTATCGAAGCTTGGTACATCATTCGTGAAGAATTGGTGAAGTATCGGGCATTCACATTCCTGCGTTTTCTGACAACGACTGGGCTGATACTTCTCCTTGTTGTCATGATGAAGTGGGGCGTTTACGGAGCTATCCTTGGAGAAACGATCGGCGCAGCAGTTTGGTGTGCGATTGCAGGCGTCATAGCGCTGGCACCCTATTTTCGCGATCGCAATGCAGGAGCAATTGAACAGCCTCAATCGCTCAAGCCGATTCTACGTTACAGCTTGCCAGTCATTCCTCATGCAGTGTTCCTGTGGATGCTATTGTCCGTGGATCGAGTCATTCTTCAGCAGCATGTTGCAAAGCAAGATATCGCAGTTTACGAAATCACTTACATGCTTGCTTTCTTGTTGATGATAGTTGCGTCTGCGATCAACGCTGTATGGCTTCCCGACTTTTTTCGCACAGCTGACAAGCAGCATGGACCAGCGAACTATGCTCGGACGGCGAATATCTTCTTTTCGTGTGTTCTTGCCGGCGCATGTGCAATTAGCTTGTTTGCTCCCGACTTGATTGCACTATTCACTGGGTATCGTGCAGAGTACAGCGGTGCAGCTTCTTTATGTCGTGTCCTGGTCATTGGTACCTGTTGTCAATCGATGTTCATTGCTTTCAGTATGCCTTTGTTGTTTACGGGACGCACTGGAGTCTTGTCGCTTGTTTCGGGGTTAGGAGTCTCTCTGAATGTGGTATTCAACCTTCGATTGATCCCAGAGATTGGGACAATGGGTGCTGCTTGGGCGACGGTGATCGCTTATGCAGGCATGTGTGTTGCGATGCTCTTGATTGTTCACTTTGCCTACCGAATTCCATGGAACTACACGGGGCTAGTCATGGGCATGGTTGGGTTTGTCGCACTTGCGTTAGTTCAGCCAACGGGAGAGGGCAGCAGCTTCGCCAATCTCTTGCTTCGGTTGGTGATAGCGATTGTTGTCGGCGGGGGAATGTTCGTATGGTTTCAGTTTTCACACCGATTTCACGTGTGTCGACCTGCGATTTCCGAATCCGACCTCAAAGAGCAATCGGTTTGACGATGAGCAACTTGGTTCAGATCAACGCTGGTAGGCGTACTTTCCACGCGCGTGACTTCGTTCGTCTTGGATGCATGGTCGTGCTCGGTGCGTCTGCGCTTGGCATGCTGTTTGTCGCTGAAAATCAAGGGGAAGTGCTATTGATTGCCCTGTCTGTTCTCGCAGCATTTTTGCCAATGATCCCAATGTTGGCGAAGCGGAAATACTGTGCGTTTGAGCCAGCCACGGCCGTCCTGGCGCTAGTCTTGTTTTTTGTGACTGCAAAAACTTGGATGATTCTTGCGTTGGATAATTCAAGTGTCCACGTTCAAAATGTGCTGTTGTTGGGATACGACACCTCTGTTCTGCAAAAAGGTCTGCTCGCAATGGTTGTTGCGTTTGCTGCCTTCAATGTGGGATACCTGATTCGTTTGCCAAGAATCCGTATGAACACACTTCTGATGACGAACCGCCATCAGTGGGATAGCAAACGCTTGATGATCATCTGCCTAGCAATTTGCCTCGTGTCGTTTGTGACCTTCGTATTGCTTATGCGAACGGTTGGGTTCTCGATGGGTGACAGCCTGTCAGCGAAACGTTTCACTTCTGATGGTGCGGGTGGGGCAGAGCGAATGTTCCAAGTTAGCTATCTCTACTACCGATTAGCTGCTTTTTCAAAGTTTGCGTTTTATTTACTGCTGTGTGATCTTTTGCAAAAAAGACGTTCGTGCTTCACGCTGCAAGGCATGTTGTTGGTGCTGACGGCAATGCAGTCAGTTGCCGTTCCATTCTTTATCAATAATCGTGCTGGTATCGTTTTGTTGCTGATTGACGTTATCGTTATTCTTTACTTTGTCCGTCCACGACTGCTAGTACCTGCCTGTGTAATCGGCGGGGCGCTTGTTGCCGCGTTGCTTGTTGTCACTCTTGTCTCTCGCAAGAGTGATGGCGCTCAAATCTCGCCGTCAATCTTAGTCGAACAGACTTTGGGTGGACGAGATCTAATGGATATCAGCAAGAGCGCTCACATCGTCAATGCAGTTCCGGGGCAAGTCGGGTATGTGTATGGCGAGACTTTGTGGGGCTGGGTTGCAGCACCCGTGCCTAGCTCCATTTGGCCAACTAAACCGATGTGGGCCGCCCGTGGAAAGTATTTGATGCACAAAGTGTTTGGCAATTTGGCTGGCGACAGCGGGATGCCACCAGGACTGATCCCAGAACTTTTTTGGAATCTCGGATGGTACGGCGTCGTGATTGGAATGTTCTCATTTGGTGCCATCGCTCAGCTTATCTTTAAAGCATTCGAGCCGTTTCAGCATCACATCAGTAGCGTCCTGATCTACTCACTATTGATTAATCGATTTGTGTTGTTTTCGTTAGGCAATGACTTGGGGACAGGAATCGTCAAGTCCGGTCTGGATATTGTGCCCATGATGTTTTTGATTCTGCTTGTCGCGACACGTAAAAAGAAAGCTGAAAGCTATGGATACGGGACTACTCCTACTCCTGGCCTTCAAACCGCGTAGATCTGTATTGCCGCTTTTTGATGCCTCGACAGGCGGTGGGTTGTGTTTGCCTCGACTGGTTTCCGGCAGCGACATACGAGTTAACTGAATATCCACATGAAACGTTGCATCGACCTAATTGCCTCCGCTTTCGGATTGATCGTGTTCAGTCCGGTCATGCTAATTATTGCCGTGGTGGTTTTGCTCACTGATGGTAGGCCCATTCTTTTTTGTCAGCAACGTGTTGGGAAAGACGGTCTACCATTTACTCTGTACAAGTTTCGATCGATGCGTACAGAGCAGGACGCCAGTGCTCCACAAATCACACAGGACGGCGACAGTCGGATTACACCGATTGGTCGTATTTTGCGGAAGACAAAGCTGGATGAACTACCGCAACTCATAAATGTCTTGTTTGGAAAAATGAGCATGGTGGGACCACGACCAGAGGTGCAACGATACGTGGGTCAATACGACGATCAACAAAAGCGTGTGCTAAGACTGGTTCCTGGTATTACGGATCCTGCTTCGTTGAAGTACTTCAATGAGGAGGATCTGCTGGCTAGTTCAGAAAACCCGGAGGAGTTTTATGTAGAGAGCATTATGCCAGACAAAATTCGGATTAATTTGAAATACGCACAGCACGCAAATGTCATTTCGGATCTTGGCATCATCCTTAAAACCGTAGCCAGGGTCTTTTCCGGACGAACTGACTCTGCCAAATAGCCCTTTCACTAGAGACACACTCGATGAGTGCTGATACCCACACGACCAATGTCCCGTTCTTTCGTCCATCGATTTCTAAAGATGCAATTGCGGAAGTCACCAAGTGCCTTGAGAGTGGTTGGTTAACGACTGGGCCGATGACACGGCGGTTCGAATCGGAGTTTGCCGAAGCGGTGAGCGGCAAAAATGCAGTCGCTGTGAACTCGTGTACGGCAGCGCTGCACCTTTCCGTACGTGCCTTGGGATTAAATCCAGGTGAAGGCGTCTTGGTGCCAACCAATACTTTTGCAGCGACGGCCGAGGTCGTCATGTATGGAGGCGGCATACCGATTTTGGTGGATTGCGATCCGGTGACACTGGGAATTGATTGGGCTGATGCCCAGCGAAAATTGGAACAAGCTAAGCAGGGTAGCCTTCCCGTTGACGTCTCAAGGGTGGTTGGCCTCATGCCGGTTCACTACGGCGGATTGATGGTTGATATGGATATCGCCAAACAATTTGCCAATGAACACGGATTGTGGGTGGTCGAGGATGCAGCTCATTCTTTTCCGGCAGCTTACGATTCGGCTGATCGTGGTGAGCGAATTTCTTGCGGACAGAACACAGCCGACGTGACTTGCTTTTCGTTTTACGCCAACAAGACGATTACAACTGGTGAAGGTGGGATGGCCGTCACTGACAACGAGGAACTGGCTGAGAGGATTCGCCGCGCGTCGTTGCATGGCCTGTCTAGCGACGCGTGGCGTCGATTTGAATCGGCGGCCAAATGGGATTACCGTATCATCGAACCCGGCTACAAATACAACCTCACCGATATTGCGTCGGCGATCGGCGTCCATCAGTTGGCAAGAGCTGAAACGATGCGTCAGGACCGCGAAGCGATTTCAACGCAGTATTTCCAGAAACTAGCCGATATCTCCGCCCTTCGCCTACCACCACGCAGTGAAAGGCACCTTCATTCTTGGCACTTGTATCCAGTCCGATTGGAGTTGTCCCAATTGACAATTAACCGTGATCAGTTTTGTGTTGAGCTAGGCAATCGTGGAATTGGTTTTTCTGTCCATTGGCGGCCCCTGCATCTTCATCCGCTGTATCAAGGACTTGGCTGGGCCGATTCGTGCCCAACATCCAGTAGTGCGTGGCCTGAGTTGATTAGTCTGCCAATTTTTTCGGGTATGCGGGACGATGAAGTCGAATCTGTCGTTTCAGCATTACATGAAATCATCAACGACCATTCCGCCAGCGTCAGTTCGGCGTGACCTAGAAAAGCAGGCCTTCGACGAGCAAGTCTGCGATCAGTTCTTCTTCCAAATCATCCAGCGCATTGTCGATCATCGCAATGCTCTGTGCATGTTGATGAGCTAGGCGATTGATGATGTCCAATGCATCCGACAGAGTGACGTTCCCATCTTTGTTGACGTCCAAATTGTTCGCAGAACTGCGCGATGTTGCCTCTCCTAATGCACCCAATTCAGCAAGCTCATTGAGGACAAACAGAAGATCGGCGGATGTGACTTCTCCGTCGCGACTGACGTCCATAGGGTCGTAGTTGATCGAAGCCATTGAGTTGCTTTGCTGTGCGACAGCGAAACCGCCAAGGGAAATTGCGACCGGGGGAGAGGTGAACTCGGACGTGTTACCAGCGGCGTCGGTAGCCGTCGCGGTTCCATATGCGGCTGAGGCTGGGATGTCCGCAATGTCGACAACGGTGGTAAAAGTAGCACTGCCGTTGGCGTAGTCCGTTGCTAAGTAACTGTCGCTGGCGACATAAATGGTTCCTTGCGCAACAACAGGGTCCGAGACAAAGAACTCGACGGTCAACGGATAGGATGAATTCGCGGGATTTGAGTCGACGAAGTAGACAATCGAGACCTCCGCTTCGACAAGTGAGATGGGTGTAATTGTGACGGAAAGGGACGTGGGAAAGTTTTGCAGTCGATTAGGGCCACTGTCCGCATCATCTGTCGCATTGTTTGCGACGTTGTTTCCATCGTTGGCAGTCACCCCGTTTCCACCCAAGTCGATTCCAAAGGCGTTGCCAGCCATTGAATTCTGTGTGATCGTGTTGGCTTCGCCACCGCTGGCGCTTCGTACTGCGTCAGCAGTGCTATAGCCAATGCTATTTCCCGGGCCAAGCGTATTGCCTGATGCGCCAACGCTAAACTGCACGCCTATCGGTACGCCAAAATTATCGTCGAACGTATCCGTCGCAGTACCGATGAAGTTGTCTGTGAGCGTATTTCCTGTTGCTACGGTCGTGCTCAAGTGAATGGCAGTCGAGCTCGCGCCGGCAACGACGTTGTTTTCCAGATGGTTATCAGGGGCTTTGATAAAGAACCCGTTTGCGCCCCCACCACTTAGTGTTCCGGATAAGTCTTCGCGTACGCCAATCAAGTTGCCGATGAAGTCATTGCCTGTCGATGTGCCGTTGACAATCGACACTTGGCTGGACGCATTGGAGCCAATGACGTTGTTTAGGAAAAGATTGTCCGAGGATCCACCCAGCACGAAGACGCCATTACCACCGTTGGGTGACTCGAATTCCCCGTTCGTATCGACACCGATGGCGTTGTTTACGATTTGGTTCAGAGAGCTGTTGTTGCTGAGCACCAAGCCGGACCGGTCGTTACCTGAAATCGTGTTTCGTTCTCCAATGTCGGTCCCGCCGATGTAGTTTCCCGAACTTCCGCTCAAGAGAATGCCAAACGACTCATTGGGGACTGGTTCGTCGCCGCTAGATGATGTGCCAATTTTATTTCCGATGATTGTGTTGTTTGTCGCTGCGGCACCCGATAGTACGAGGCCGGATCGGCCGTTACCAGAAATGACATTTCCGTCGAAGATACCCGGGCCACCAATCGTGTTGTTGGCGGTGCGAATCAGTACGCCGTGATTCCCATTTGGGATCGCTGCGTTCATGTTTTGATTTGTTCCCACTGCATTGCCCAGCAAAACGTTACCCGTTGCGTCTGTAGCGGTGATCGCAATGCCAAATTTATCGTTGCCTGACACCACGTTGTAAGAGATTTCGTTGCTCGCTCCTCCAATTTGAATCCCGTGGTTGCCATTGCCCATGGCTACATCGACTCCACCGATGTCACCAATCCCCACTTGGTTACCCACGATTTGATTTAAACTTGATCCCGTTCCAGCGAGTTGGATGCCGGTGCCAGTGTTTTCGTAGATCGAGTTTTCAAAAATCAGATTGTTGGGAGCGTTGGTTAGACGGACTCCGTCTCTGCCGTTGTATCCAATTTGTGAGTTGGCAATCGTCGAATTACTTACGTCCACAAGTTCGATACCGTCTCCGGTGAAATCCTCGATGGTGAGGCTGGTGATGTTCACGCCTCCGTTTGTGACGCGCAGTCCGTCCGTATTTGCGCCGCTGACAAAAAAACCATCCAGGACGACGACAGGATCTACAGCGAAGTCTGGCTCAGTCGTACCATCGATTTCAACAAAGTCAGTGATGGCTGGTAAAGCCGTTAAAATCTCGATCACATATGGAGCGGGGCCAGGAATGTCAAAATGAATGGCGTCGTCGCCAGCCGACGCATTCGCCGTCATGATCGCCTCGCGAAGGCTGCCTGGACCTGAATCTGCGGTTGTCGTAACGACGATCGGCAAAACTCCCAATGCTGCAGTGGGCTCTGAACCGCCAATATCCGCAGCCAGCAATTGTCGAGCAACGAGCTGCTCGCAAACCAATTTACGAGGCTGACGGCGATTGGCGGATTTCGAATGGCGGTGAGATAGCATGCTGTAATTCATGGCGAACTTTCATTGGGTGGAGCAAGGAGTCACGTATTGTACGAGAATGCACCCCCCGTTTGCAATTGGTTGCGACCCCTGTTTGGGCTGGCTAGTGCTAGGTGTAGCTTTAGAGTGGCATATGGTTTTATCGATCGTAAGGGTCGTACAAGTAGGCATGGTCTCCACGGTTAGATTCTTTCAGAGGGGAAAGAAATCGTGGCATTGCTCCACAGCGAAATGTGATTTCTTGATTAGGCTATCGAGCATTACGATTCCCTTTGCAGACGAATCATGTCTGAAT
>JBAUHR010000940.1:0-6996 GCA_049680385.1 Rubripirellula sp.
CAGCTAATGACAAGCAGGCGGATTCTCAATGCGGCCGTCGAGAATCATGACTTGTTAAATGTACAGAGTATTTCGCTAGCGACGGCTCAGGGCGCATCTCCCATTGCGTTCATCGCCGACAAGCTGAAAGTAACCAAGGGCGGCGAAGGAGTTGCACGAGACGCGCACACGCTTCGTGCTACCTACGAAGACCCGTCGCCCGAAGATTGTGCGATTGTTTTGCGAGCGATCTTTGATGAGTACGACGCGTACCTTGACGAACACTTCAACAGCACAAGTTCGCAAGCGATTGAGCTACTGACAAAATTGGCGAACGAAACAAACAGTGACGTTCAAAAGGCACAAGAAAAGCTCACGTCGTCACTGGGGAAAAGTCGGGTGATGTGGGACGGCGAACAAGCGACCAATATCCATAAAGTTCGTTTGTCCAAGATTGAAGCTGATTTGCTGGATCTTACTGACCAAGAAGCGGAAATCGCATCGCGACTGGCGGTGATCTCTGAATTCCTGGAGTCGTCTGACCCCGAAAAGGTCACCGACTTTGATCGCTTAGCTTTGCTTAGTGAGAAGGAGATGAGTCGTTTGAAGATTTTGTTTGATGTGACTCGCGGCGACACCATGAGTGAAGCATTTCAGGAACAGCAACCTATTCGCCAAGAAACGGCCCGTGCAGAGTATTCGGAGTACCTCGCACTTGTCATGAAAGAGAAAAAGCTCTCGGAAGATTTCAATGACGATCACCCTTCTGTAAAGTCAGTCCGTGAGCAGATCAGAACACTGCGTAAATTCATTGACGACAATGCATCGAAGATCAAAGATGGGGCTACCGCAGATGCGATGGACGCTGGTGAAATGCTTGAAACCTATGTCGGCTTGCTTAAGAATGATCTCGCCGGACTAAAGCACCAACGTGAAGTATTGCTAAAACGTAGTAACGAGGAACTCACTCTGGCAAAGGGGCTTGAGCGAGAAGAAATGGACATCGCGTCGATGAAGATGGAACTGAGCCGGCAACAAGATCTCTATCGATCGATGAGCGACACACTAAGCGAATTGAATTTCGTGCGTGATTACGCCGGCTTCTCGACCGACGTGATTGGAGATGCCGAAACACAACAACGCCAGAGTTGGCCAAAACCACTGATTGTCCTCGCGTTGGGGCTGTTGGCAGGTGGAATGTTGGGGCTGGGATTAGCGCTGATCGCTGATTTGTCGGACACCACTTTTGTTGATCCCGACGATGTTGCACGAACCTTGGGAGCACCTGTCCTTGCTCACGTTCCTCGATTCCGCCCTTTCAAACGCAACAAAAAAGATGGTCCCCTTCTAGTTGATAGCTCTGTCCGGGTCCATCACGAACCTAAGAGCCCTGCGGCGGAGACCTTTCGAGTATTGCGAACAGGTTTGATGGTTGATGCAGCCTCCAAAGGACATCAGGTGATTCAGGTCACCTCGCCTTTGCCGGGCGATGGAAAGAGTACGACAAGTGTCAATTTGGCAATGGCTTTCGCCCAAACCGGCAAACGTATCCTGATCATTGACGCGGACTTGCGAAAACCTCGCATTGCAAAATTACTACGCTTGGAAAGTGGGCCGGGATTCAGCGAAGCACTGAGCAATCTGAACGAACCCGACGAAGTCATTCAAACAACAGCTAACAACAATCTGTTCGCCGTCGGCGCAGGAGCGATTCCACAGAACCCGTCCGAACTATTGCAGTCAGCGCGTTTCGAGCAGCTAATCAATCATTGGCGCGAGAAATTTGATTACATCATCGTCGACACTCCACCGGTACTGGCGGTCTCGGATGCCGCGATCGTGTCCGAAGCGACGGACAGTATTTTGCTGGCGGTGCGCATCGTTAAAAATGGTCGTAAAATCGCGATCAGAGCAGCAGAAATACTGCGTCAAACCAACGCGGAAGTTGGTGCGATTGTCGTCAACGGGTATCAAACCAAGAAGTCTAGCTACGGTTATACAGGCGGCTACGATTCCGACGCGTACGGTTATGGCTATGGCGAATCGCACAAATCCTATTACCGCGAAAGTAATCAGGAACTCCAGAGAGTGTAAGTGAAGAGTGGCTCCCGCTCTTCTTTTGGATCTCATGAACTTCACTTCACACTTTTCTGCATAACAACTAAGCACTTGGCCAATAGGCTTCCGTCATGAGCACGCACGTAAACACTGCCGATAGACCACGAGATAATGGCAAACGCCAAGAAAGCGTTTTAGAGAAGAAGAGTATGGGGCTATTGATGTCAATTGCTCTACTTGCCAAGCGTCCCAAGATCCGACTTGCCCTTCTCCTTGCGCTTCACTCAGTTCTATTTCTGTCGATCTATGCGTTCGCTTTTTACGCTAGACTGAATTTCCAGCCTGCTGAAAGACATCACACCGTATTCTTCTCAACTTTCGGAGTGGTCGTCTTAGCAAAATTGGCAGTGTTCTACTTCGGCGGCCACTTTCACGGCTGGTGGCGCTATGTGACGTTCGCTGACCTGCGATCACTTTTGAAAGTATCGTTGCTTTCGATGATTGTCATTGCTTTTATCGACTACTTCGCATTTCCATTGCATGCGATTCCTCGAGTCAGCATCCTGCTTGACATGCTGGGGACTGTACTCGTTATCGGTGGGTTTCGGAGCACGGGTCGGTTTGCTGATGAAATACTGGGTAGCTCTTCGAAACGCAACAAGCGTACTTCAGCGATCCTGGTTGGTACGGACCACCGCATTGGCCAACTGGCTTCGCAGATCAATTCAAACCAGTCGATGCCGTGCCGCGTCAAAGCTCTGGTCGCAGAAAGCAGCAACTACCGGCGCAAAGCACTGCTGGGCGGTGTTCCAGTGCTTGGCCATCTGGAAGATGTCATGCAAGTTGCGAAAAAAGTCGTCGCGACCGAAGTGCTCGTCTTAACTGGCACTTTAGATGGGCCGACGCTTCGTCAGCTAACAGATCGCTGCAACGCAGCTGACTTAAAAGTACGATTGCTGCCAAGATTCGAGGATGCGATGAGGGGAACCGATAAAATCCCGCTCCGCCAGCTTGATATCGAAGATCTACTGCGTCGTGATCCCGTTGTCCTTAACACGGACAAAGTTGAAAACCTCCTAACCAATAAACGGGTTTTGGTGACGGGAGCGGGTGGCAGCATCGGTTCAGAAATTTGCCGGCAAGTAATGAAGTTTGGACCGACTGAATTGATTCTCTTGGGACGTGGCGAAAACCGCATCCATGCAATTCACGGTGAACTGCGTAGTCTCGCGGAAGAGGCTGGAATTGCCCTGCATATTGAAATCGGTGACATCACCGACATCCAGCGGATGGAACGTCTGTTCAAGAGTCGACAGCCAAACATCGTGTTCCACGCCGCTGCGCACAAGCATGTTCCCTTGATGGAACTCCATCCTGGCGAAGCCATCAAAAACAATGCGATGGGAACGAAGAATGTCGCCGAGTTGGCAGATCGTTTTGGCGTCGAACAAATGGTATTGATTAGTACCGACAAGGCTGTCCGCCCGACAAGTGTCATGGGGGCAGCCAAGGCGTTAGCCGAGCGTCTTATGCACGCCGTGGCCATCAATTCGAAGACTCGTTTCTGCGCCGTTCGATTTGGCAACGTGTTGGGATCCGCTGGCAGCGTTGTCCCGATTTTTCAAGAACAAATTCGCCAGGGCGGCCCCGTCACGATTACCGACAAACGTATGACCCGTTTTTTCATGTCGATTCCCGAAGCAAGTCAGCTTGTTTTACAAGCTGCCGGGATGAGCAAAGGGGGTGAGATTTTTGTCTTGGATATGGGTGAGTCCATTCAGATTTTGGACTTAGCCAAAGACGTCATTCGTCTTAGCGGACTGCCCGCCAACGCAATCGAAATCAAAGAAGTTGGCATGCGTCCAGGCGAGAAGCTGTTTGAAGAACTTAGCACAGCCGAAGAAGAGACGATGGAAACGGATCACCCCAAAGTGTTTGCGTTCTATCAATCGCCCTTCCCACAGGAAAACGTTTTCGAGCGACTGGATGCTCTTTTGGAGAACGCGAATACAGACTCCCCGCAATTGATACGGGAACACCTATTCAAAGTGCTGGCGGAGTTAGGTGGTGAAGCGCATCAATCCGAACCAGTCCAATCTGGCGAATCGGTTTCGTGATCCGTGCCGGATTGCGAAATCGCGATCAAGGCGGCTCGCAATCGTCTGAAGATGCGAAAGTAACACCCAAACGGCAATCCAATTGGCTTGCTGCGTTCACCTATGCGATAGGTGACCTGTTAACGAAAGGCGCCAAGTTCATCTTGCTGCCGTTGTACCTTCGCTATTTGACGCCAGATCAAATTGGAGCGTTGGCTGTCCTGCAAGCCATTTCGGTCGGACTGACACCCGTCTTTTCGTCTGGCATTTCGATGGCCGTACCGCGTTTCTCTCACGACTACCAACCGCGAAGCGAGCAACTTGTTGCCACGCTACTGTGCGTCTGTCTTTTCGTATCGGGAATTGGGACTGCATTGCTCGCTGCCGCGTACCTAATTTTGCCGGTCGAATGGGGCGAACTATTCGGCGTGGCAACGGTACTCCTATGGTTGCTTAGCGGATTCTTGCGCGCGAATTCCACGATTCTCGAGAGACGATATGTGATCCGAGGTGAAGCGTTGAATTTTCGCTCGCTGACCTTTCTACAATTCGCATTGTCGACCGCACTTATCTTTGCGTTTACGTTGATGACGGACCTCGGGCTACTTGGAATCGCGATTGCCGAATCGTTTGCTTATGGGGTGACCCTTGTCATTCTTTCCGTCCGACTTTTTTATCACGCAAAGCCTGACCCCAAAATCATTGATTGGAATGGGACTTGGGTCTATTCCTATCCGCTCGCTATCCACGCTTGCATGATATGGGCAGTTTGCTATGCCGATCGATTGGTGCTTAGTTCCTATGTTGATCTGCCCGCACTTGGGATCTATCACGTTGGCTATATGCTTGCCACCGTGCTTTCAACCATTGCACTATCGATTAAGAACGCTTGGCTTCCCAACTTCTTCAAAGATGGGAGCGAAGATCAGCAAGCAGGAAAGATGTTCTCTTCTTGGCTGATGAACTATTTCAGCTTTGTTCTCTTCTTTGCTTTGGGCATGATTTGCATTGGGCCTCTATTGGCCAGGTCGTTTCTGACGGAAGAATACGTCGCGTCCCTTGACGTGATGAAAGTGATTCTGGTCGCGCTCGTCTTTCACGCAATGTTCATCGTGCTACTGAATCCACTTTACCTGGCCTGTCGTACAAAAACGATCGCCGGGATTTCGGCAGTCGCCTTGGGCGTCAATCTAATTGCGATGATAGGCTTAATACCAATTACCGGGATATTCGGTGCGGCAATTGCATCTATCTTTGGGTACGCCATCGCATGTGGGCTAGCTTACTGGCAAGCAGGCAAGCACTATGCACTGAACATTGATTGGATGCTGATTATCCGAGCCTCGGTGCTGTTTCTTGTCGTCGCAGGCTCGTCTGTCATTGAGCATGAAAGTTTGTTTGTTCATGCAGTCATCTCAGTTTGCAGCATCCTTGTTTACATCGTCATCTGCGTTGGAGTGCCCAACTGTTTTCTCCTAGAAGAGGAACGTCGTCGCGTTCTGCAGTTCCTTGGAAAGAAAACACAAGCCGTGCGAGGAGTAAGAAACGAATGAGTGGTGAATTCCTTCCAGACCACACGCCACTGACGCAGGTCAGCTACACTGCGCGAATGCGGATCTTGGCGTTCCTTGTTTTACCCGTGATTGCACTGGGAATAACGGGCTTACACAGCGGGCAAGACACTGCGATTTTTGTGCTTAGCCTGCTTTTATATTGTGTTTTGTGTTTGCCGTTTCTTGCGCGTCGCACCTACACGCTGGTCGAACCATTCACCGTGCTCTTCGGGATGCTCTATATCGGGCTCCCATTGAAACTTGGTTGGGCGTTGGCGTTTCGCGACTCTCCCAAATTCGTCTATTACATGCAGGGACAGCCAATTGAAACGCTGATCATGCCAGCGGTACTTTCACTGCTTGGTGTGTCGGCGCTATGCATTGGCTATACATCTGGTCAATCTATCACAGGCAAGACGAAACCGTTTCGATTCCCTGACCGGGAATGGAATACGAAGTTACTTTTTTGTGTCTGTGGTATCGCGTTGGCGATCTCGACCATCGTTTTCATCTTCTACGCAAGGCGAGCGGGGATCAGTTTTCGAGGCAACGGGCCCATCTCTGCCAAGCGTATCGAAGCAGTAGCTGATGGCCCGATGGGGCGCGGAAGTCTGGCGTATTACCGTTGGGGAATTTCACTAGCTCAGATCGTTTTCTATCTCATTTTCGCATGGTCATTGAAGCGCCGACTGGGACGCCGCGGCGTCATGTTGCTGGGTGTGATCCTGACTTTGCCACTGCTAATGTCTTTCATGATGCCTTTCGTTACCAGCAGCAGGACGCCGCTGATTTTTTTCTTGCTTGAATGTCTAATCATTCTCTACTGTTTGAAGGATGACGTGTTCACGGGGAAATGGCTGACGGCTCAACTAGTCAGTTGCGTCGTCGTGGTGTCACTGTTCATGTTCATTTTGGCACTACGAGGAGATCCGAACGCTGAGAAGTCACGTGCCGATTCGATGACCCCAGTTGCGTTGGCTGAGCACGTCGTTGGTGCCCGATACTTGGCGGACATCACAAAGACGGGTCAGATTTACCACGCGATTCCTAACTTCATTCCTTTCCAACGTGGCACTAGCTACACCGCCGTCTTGTTTGCTCCAATCCCCCGCGACGTATGGCCAGGAAAGCCTGCGATTGGGCTGGGCCCCTTTATTGGAAAAGAGATCTACGGATTGGATCACACCGGAGTCCCGCCAGGGATGATAGGTGAAGCTTACTTGAACTTTGGTTGGCCGGGCGTTGCCGTCATCCCGTTTTTGTTCGGATGCTTCGTACGTTGGAGCTACGAAAAGTTGCGTGGATCGCTA
>JBAUHR010000941.1:0-6525 GCA_049680385.1 Rubripirellula sp.
GACTACGGCATCGTCAATTTCACCATCAACGACTCGCAAAGCCCTGGCGAGTTCGATCTTTTTAACGGACCGGATGTCATTTCCACCGAGCCAATTTCACTGGGCACGTTTGAATTGCCAGCAGGCATAAGCACATTGCACGTCACCATCGAAGGCAAGAACGCCAGCGCTGCGCCCGGCTTTATGTTTGGGTTAGATTACGTGTTTTTAGAGAGCAACTTGAATCGTGAAAAGACTGACAGAAAGAGAGGGACAGAAAAATAGATCATTGTGAGCGTCCTTCCTTTTTTGTGTCCCTCTTTTCCTGTCAGCTCTCACCCCTGGGAAATTTCTTGCCAAATCATTCTTAGGCTTTGCGTTGATTGACGACGCAACACCGATCATCGTGGCCACGCAAGCTGACTCGCATCGAAGCACGATCGCGCCAAGGGTACGACATCAGCAGAACTCACCCCGATCCGTCTGCCGCGACGAAGCAGCCAAAACTATTGTGACTCTCCTGCGGAAAAAAATCGTCTCGTAAACGTCAGCGATTGAACACACTTACTTGCAGGAACACAAAGTGTCGCACGAATAGAATGTTGATGCTCACGGCCAAGATCCCACACGCCTGGCCAACAACCCGCAACACTTTGTCCAGTTGACCTTCAAGGATGGCTCCGGTCGGTGAATCCGGAGCAACACCCGGCGTCGGCCACCGGTGCAAACTCGCCGAGTTCCGCCAACACTCATTATCGCGCTGAGGACACGCCCGCATTACGCACAAGTCGGGCTTCGATAGACAGCATCATGGCCTTGTGCGTGAGCAATTTCAGGCCGATGAGTATTGTGACATTCTTCAGTGTACTTCCCGCGGCTCGGGCAAACTGTTGCCAAGCGACCCGCTGAGTGACTTGGACGAAACCCTGACTCTTGATTGTTCGGATCAAGGCAATTAGTAGGTCGAAGCAATTCGATTTTCTTCCCGCTGCACAAAAAAGCAATCGTTCACGCTATCGGGGATACTGTTGAATGGCGGACGGAGTCGAGGTGGCCGAAGATCGTCAAGAACTGTTGGGAACCCCACGTACTCACGGTAGTGATCAGGCATCGAGGCACGCAAATCTTCGAGAAGCCGAATCCATCGATATCGTGCATCAACTCGGGACTCCATGTTCAACGCCAGTGAATCAGCAATCTTGATGCCTTGCTTGTTAAGCGGCTGGATCACTCCCGTTTTCCTAATCACCAGACACTCGCCGTACGCAACTTGGCAAGGATCAGCAATGCCAACAATGTCCGATTTCGCTAGATTGCAACGAGCACATGCGTACAGCAAGTTCGTGTACTCGCAACTCAGATCAGGCGCGACCGAAACAGGCAGGAAGTGGTCGATATTGAAAGCGATAGCGTCGGAGCACCATTTCTCACGATTCAGGCAATAGACGCAGCGGAATAGAAACTCATCGCGCAGCCATGGCCGGTAGCTTTCGTAGTTGGTGTAGCCCGCGGGGCCATGTCTTCGTACGTGTGGCTCCGTGGGATAATCAAAGCCTTGAATCAACGTTCGTCACCTTTATTCGCGGCACTCGCCAACAGAAGATTTTCGGCCTTTTCCAATTCGCCCATTGGTAACGGCGTCTCGCGATCCAAGTAATACTCGGCGTAGGCTTGAAGTCCTTCCAGTTCCATCCGTTCGTCTTTGGTGATCGTTTCGTCGATCTTCTTGTCGATCAATTTGCCACGACGTCGATTCGTTTTCCGCCAGTCTTTTTCGTATTGAACGAAATCACTGAAGCGAACTTTGCCGCCTAGCGATTTCGGAAGCAGGACGGATTGCGTGAATGGCACACCCAGTCTTTCCCAGCCGTCGAAGAGTGAAAGGAGCTGGTATTCGAGCTGGATGGGCAAGTTGTACGCCCGAAGCACCACCGCGTCGACTGAGGCCAATAGGGCCTGAAGAACCGTGGAAACTGATTTGGAATTTGCCGCTTCGAAAAATTGATTTACGACGGCATCAATTTCATCCGAGTCGATTGATGGCGGAATTGGAATATGGCGGATTGTGCTAACGAGATTGTCTCGTTTGCCCAGGTGTGAAAAAGCAAAGGCGTTAGCGATCGGTGAATTGAGTATGGCCCACAGCGTTTGTAGTGAAAACTTTTCGGAGCGGACCGTAATAAATCGACTCGCGGCGGGACGCCCCAGGTTGTCGATGAGTGCCTTAAGTCGCCATGGTCCTCGAGATACGGGGGCGTAGTTAAGCAACACTTGGGGAACATCCGTCGTGGCTCCCGTCCTTGTCCAAAGAATTGCGTCTTTCGCTAAATTCATCCAGTAGAGAGTAGGGGTAGCTGTCAAAGCAATCTTGGCGGGTTCAAAACGATAGTAACCCTCAACAGCTCCCGGAAATTTTTCCGTCGAGTACGTTTTCGTACCTGGCGGGAGATGCTTGCCATGGTACGCAAGCCCTTGCCCAATCTCGCAATTTTCGCCTAACCCTTGATGTTTAGATAGCTCTGACCAGATCTCCTCAAGATCAGGGACTCTCATATCCCATTCGTCGTCTTCCACAAACCGTGACTGCGGCACATGCTTTGGGTTTGACGTTTCATAGGTTGATCGAAAGCGATCCATCTCCCATTCGCGGACGCGTTGAAAGAGCACCTTTGATCGCGAGGCTTTTTCCTCTTCTTTGCGTCGGCCAATGAGCACGGCGGATTCAACGTCGGCAAAGCTAAAGACGTTATCGGCGAAAAGCGAAATTTCACGCAACTCGAAATCTTCAAGCATCGACTTCCGCACGTCACGAGCGAAGCGACCGTGAAGCATCGACTGCGGCATCACAAACCCAAAAACGCTGCCCGGTTGCATGTTCGCCAAAGTCCGCCGCAACATCTCGACAGCTTTGTTGTGAACGGTCGGTGACGCCCCTCTCGCTGCATAGTGCTGTAGCTCTGTCTCCGAAAAATTCTCGAACGGAGGGTTCGCTAAAACGATCGTGCTGGACTTCGCTTGAGCCTCGATGTCATTTGTGAGGAACATGTCCTCCGCTTCCAAATCCCAACCATCGGGGTTCGGCAAATCGGTCAGCGTCAACGCCAAGCGAGCCAGTTCCAACGCGAAGGCATCTTTGTCGAGTCCATGAATCCGTTTGCGAAGGTACTGCCGCCGCCTGCCGGGAGTTGCTTTGTTTTCGGGAAGCAATTCTGTCAGCAATCGCATCGCCGAAACTAAGAATGCGGCGTGGCCGCACGCAGGCTCGAACACGCTGCGATTCTCCTCCGGGATTTCCTGAATCCAATCGGAAAGATGACCAACGATGTAGTCGACCAAGTACGCCGGTGTGCTGTGCGTCCCCAATTCGGCGCGTGTTGCCTTGGAGATCAATGTATTCTCATAGACGTATGCCAGCGCTTCCGTCGTCGTCATCGCAAGGTTGCTGAATCGTGCAATGTCCTGAGCAACGAGAGCAATCGCATCATGCTTCGCCTTGGAGCTAATCGGTATGGCGGGTGTCCCGTAGTGATCAGCAAGCGCCGCAAACACGGCGTCGACATCCAATAAATCGAGTTGCTCGAAATTTGGTACCTCTTTGTCTCTCAGAATCTTTGCCGACACCAGCCAGAAGACCGACTTCAGCAGCCAGTGGCCTTGCTGTTCGGAGATTGCATCCCACCCGAGTCGCGACTTTGTTGTCGTCACGTTTCGTTCAATCAACCGTTCAAGTGATGTGCCAACTTCCTCCTCGACCAACGGCATCAATCCCGCGTCAACGAAGCTCAGTTGAAATTCGCTATGAAACCTGCCCCAAGTTTTCGCACGGTAGATCGCGTTGGGTGAGAAGTCGTCTTTTCGATCCTTGAAAAATTCTTCGACTCGATCTTCGCTGATGGATTCTTTGAAATGCGCCTTGCCGACTCCCTGAGTCCACCAGAGCAACGAATTGTCTGTGCAGACAAAAACCAGCGGAGCCCCGGTCGCACGACATTGTTCAACTTCGCGTCTTGGATCGCCCTCTGACTCTAGCACTGCGATGCAAGAACTGCGTGCATCAAACGGCAACTGAGCGAACCCGACCAACGGCATCACCGTTTGGTCATCTCGGAATCGGTAATCCTGACGCAACCAATTTGGACGATAGCCACAAGCGACGAGCTGCGTTTTGACCGTGCTAAGTTTCATCGCGGACTACACCTGTAAAGTAACCGCCTAGCCCAATCCATGGCTAAGCACACCTGCTCACTGTGCCATTCGATTCTAAGTCTGACACCGAATATTTTCTTAGCTGCAACTCCAAGAGATGCGCTGCTACCTGCATCGGACTGATCTTCCGATCTTCAGAGCTGAGATGACTTGCCAAATCGCCCAGCAATTTCGCTGTTTCGTCACTCATCGGCAATTTCCCATACTGGTTCCAAGTTGGGTCTGATGGACGCCCCGGACGAGCACCCTCACTCGGTTGCAGGCGGCTCTTCAGCGATTTTGACAGCCGATGAAGGCAGCTTGGCTGAGAACTGATTGAACTTGAGTGTTTGACACGTTTGGTCACGATACCGCACCTCAACTGAGCAGAACTGGTCTTAAGCAGGCGAATTTACCAAAAGGGGAGGGTACTTTCTACCCCAAAAGTCGCCTCAGATAGCGCAGGCAGTTAACGATTTGGATTGTGCCGAGGTGCATGGATTGCGAAACAACTCGAGCTGTTACTGGCTTCCATGAGTAATTCGCCGCGTTAAGTCCATGGTGACTCGTTCATCAAAAAAAGATCGCCGGCTTCGAACAAGTCCAGTCAGTTGGCGAAGCCAATGCGTGCTCAGGACGAACCGTGATGTGCTACGAAAGTGGCACCCGAATTGATGCACCAGCGGCCGACGCCGGAGCAGCTGAAAAGTGCTTGGTTAGATTGAGAATGCTTGTTGAATGCCGAACGATCTGTCGCTGTTTTGATTGCGATGATGGTGTTTGGCGAAAGATGCTACGAACTACTTGCTGGACTTTGTTACGGACACGCTTTGAATGTAGTACTTGTTGTAGACGTTGCCGTCGGAGACCAATGAAAAGTTGTAGCCCCAGTAGCTGACGAATTGCGGATCATCGATTTTCCAGCTCACGGTGTGCCACTGTTTGTTGTCGGGTACGGTGTACCAGTTGCCAGCGGTTTTGAATCCGTCGGTGGATTCGTAGACCAGTTTGAAACCGGAATTGTCGTTGGCTTCGTTTCGGCGCACGACGGCGGTGATCTCGATGGGTTCGGTTGTGTAAGACATGAATTCGGGATCGACGACGAACATGTTTCCTCCGGGCATGCTGCCTGCGCGGGCGGACCCTCCGTAGCCGATCACGGCTCGGGCCACGTCCGTGCCGGACAAAGTGTGCAACCCTTTTTCGATCGGAGTGTCTCCCATCGTGATCGAGGCTGACTTCGCTTGCGAGAAATCGCCGCCCCACGGAAGTGGTTTGCTTTTGTTGGCTCTGGCCTGTGTCAACAACGTTTCCGGAAACTCTGAAACGAGGATTGGCGTGGTCGTCAATTCATAGCTCTCGGCACGCGTGAGGTTGCCGGTGATTGGATTGACTACTTGAACGGTTTGACCGAAGTCGACGACATCGGTGGATCCGTTTCGACCCCATGCGATGAGCACCGGGGCGTCAGTGCCCTGAAATACAAACCCAAAGTGTCTCGATTTCAACGGCACCCAGCCTTGATAATCGGGGTGTTGGCCTAGATACCGAATCATTTGTGCCATCGCGGTATAGGCCGGACGTGGTTGTGCGTTGCGGTCGAGCAAACCCAGTGGACCGCTATCGCCATCGATGCCCTCGAACCAATGAACGCATGCGACGCCTTGCGCGATGCTCATCGTGTAGGCTTTGACCAAGGCGTGAGCTTGCACGTCGGCACCTTTGTTTAGATCGCAACCCAGTTCGGTAAACAGAATCGGCACGTCGACTTTCGCGCGGTTCTGCGCTGCCAGCATCTTGCGGACGGTGGGCACGATGTGCATGAAGAGTGGCTCGGTGCCAACATTATCCGCGACACCACTGAGCACTTCGTAGGGATGCAGCGTGATGAAATCGAAGTGATCTTTTGCGCCGGCTTGGATGACTTGCTGCAAATAGTTCACGTGGACCGATTTCGCTGCCAGCCCGACGAGACAGTCCGGATCGGCGGCCTTGGCTGCATCGTAGGCACTGACAACGATCTTGGCGTAGTCGGCTGGCGTTTGTTCTTTACCGGTAAAGTTGGGAGGCTCGTTCCAAACCTCCCAGCGTTTTACTTTGCCTTGGGAATGCTTGACGATCTTTGAAACATACTTCGACCAGCCGGCGAGATTGTTGACAGGCAAATTGCCAGGCTGGTCTTTGGTGTTCCACTTGGGGTTACCGATCAGCATTCCGCCGAACGAAAAATGATGGTACTTGTTTACCGAGCGAAAAAGTGGTGTTGGTGAATTTGCGGTGAATCGACCAGAATTTGCGGGTCATGGATGTGCCCAAGATCACCACCGATTGCCCGGATTGCAAGCCTTTGCTTGAGCAGCA
>JBAUHR010000942.1:0-2520 GCA_049680385.1 Rubripirellula sp.
ACGACTTGCTTTGGTTCGATTGTATGGACATGGTTGGTGCCTTCGATCTCGTACCAAAGATCTACAACTTTCATCGGAAACGCACGGAATTTGGCTCGCTTCATATCGGCAAAGTCGACCAGCCCAATCTGTTTCCGATCGGTTGAAACATGGATCGTTCCCAAACTTCCCCAGGCGTTGAAGCGACCGAACTCGATCGTCTTGGACTCGATCACCTCACCAGTCTTCACATCACGCCATTCGAACGTCCGTTGCGTGACATCGTCCAAATCGATCGATTTGGTCGGATAGATCGCTTGAATCAGCAACCGGTTACCATCGATGATCATGGGCGACGAGATACCGCGTCCTTGCACCGGTCGGTACACGCGACGCTCTTCGAAGTCGACCACCGCGGATTCGGTGATGGCAGAAGGGGTTAGCGGTGAATTGTAAGAGGACGCCGACATCAACATCTTGGGCGGATCACCATAGATCCCATTGAAATGCCCCTGGCAAACATTGATCGCTGGCGCACACCAAACCAGAACTGCCCAAACCAGCAACACAGCGAACAGGCTTCCGCGGATCATCCAAGACGAAGGCAACAACGAATTCTCGACGGGCTA
Source organism: Rubripirellula sp. (assembly GCA_049680385.1). GTDB lineage: Bacteria > Planctomycetota > Planctomycetia > Pirellulales > Pirellulaceae > Rubripirellula. Next base: position 609 of record JBAUHR010000942.1, read on the forward strand.
AGGTTGTGAGGATGATGAGATTCCGGCGGCGGCTTAGTACAAAGCAACGCACGGAAACAAATTCGCGGTTCTCACTCTCCTTTGGGAGAGTCGGACGCAGTAGCGGCCGGAGAGGGTTAGCATGATCAATGCCAAGCTATTCCCGATTGATTCTCAATCGCATTGTTTTTTAGGGCGTGATTTCTTGGACCGCCCAATCGATGCCTCGCTTCAACAGTTCTTTGAACTCGGGTTGTTCGAAGTCTTTGCGATGGCCCAAGGACGTGTAAAATGATCGGCCACCGTCGCTTCGCTGAAACGTCCATGCGACTGGTTCGGCAGCGTGTTCGTCAACTTTTCCCGATAGAATCACGGTCGCCGTTTTCGCAATTGGCGAAACGACGTACAACGAACCACCAGATTGAAACGGCTGAGGTTTCCAGCCCTTGATCAGCGGATGGGCGTCCGCGTTTGCCAACTCAATCGTGGGTTTCAGATTGTTGGCGTAGTGGTTGGTGTAGTTACCGCCAAATACCGCGGCGTCGAATTCTGGCCAACTGACGTGACCGGGCGGTGGTAGTTGGCCACGTAGTGAAAACGCGTGGCTGGCGGTGCGGATGCCGATCACTGGTTTGCCCGATCGGACGAAACGTTGCACGATTATTAACTGGTCAGTCGGAAGCGTGCGCCGTCGAACCGAAATCAGTAGTGCATCGGCAGCCAACATTTGATCGAGACCGGGAAATCGATTTTTGTCTTCGGTGCTGGGAAAGAACCAGGACACTCGGTAGTCCGTCCCTAGCGTCTGGAGTGCAAAGCGCGGTAACGTTTCGCTGGTTTGGTACTCTGCCTCGCCGATCATGATCGCCAGGTGGTGGCGATGGTCGTTTTGAAAACGAAACGGTTCGCCACCAAGAATCTGATCGCTACTGATGGTGGGACAAATGTGCCTTTCGATGTGGTCGACAATCAAGTCGGTGCCGGTGAAGTGACTGACGTAAGGCTTGGCCGCAGGGTTGTACATCGAGTCCGTCAGATCTCGCATCAAGACCACATTCTTTCCCGCCATCGCCATGCGGCGCAATCCAAACGGTCGCCCCAGCACACACATATTGGTATGCACGCCGGTCAGAATGACGTTCTTGATTCCATGCTGTTGCAGCACGTTCCAAATTTCAGTTCCGGAATCGCTGATGTAGTCTTTCGATGGGTCGATGGTGATCGCGTCCATTTGTTTTAACCACGGACTCTGCGGGTTTCGTCCATTTGCTTCGAGCTTCTTGGCCCAAGCGGCGTGTTCTTGCGGCGTGTCGTCCTCACCGCCATCGCTTTGATCGATCGGATAGACGTTCATTTCGGATGCCGAAATTTCGGTACACCAGTCCGCGATTTTTGGCGGATGATCGCTGGCAGGTTTCGCATCGATTGCTCGTTTTCTGGCTTCGGTGCCTTCGTAGGCTGCCATGCAACCACTCGGCGCGTGAATGACCGTCACTCCGGCATCACGTACTTTGCCAATCAAACTTTCCAAGCGGGGCGCGAACTCGGTGGCACGCTGGACCGCGCGGTAGCAGTGGTGCGAGTCCCACATGTCACAGACGATCAGAGCGGTCTCGCTGGGCGACCAAGCGGCGTCTTTTTCCAAGCGATGGTATAGCCCGCTGTCCGACTGAGTCTCGACTTGATGCCGCAGTCGCAGTGGGATCGCGTCTGCGCCTCGGCAATTCGACGATGAAGCGATTGACAGGAAGCCTACAAAAAGCAAGAAGGAAACACGTGTCACGCTGATTTCACCCATTCAAGAAAGTCGATGCGCAGAACCCGGTTTCATCAACTGACGATCGCGTCGATTGCAAAGCCGGGTTCCGAAACGAAAAGCCGTTCGATACTCGTCCCCATCATACCGGTTATGAGATTGCAGGGCGGAATAGGG
>JBAUHR010000943.1:0-3702 GCA_049680385.1 Rubripirellula sp.
GCCTGGAAGTGCTTGACTTCGATCAGGCCGGCCGAGCGTTCAACGCTTGGTGCGATTTGGTGGAAGAACATGACCCACGTTTGTTGCAGCGTTTGGTGGTGCAGAAATCCCAGTCTGGCGGCCGGCATGTTTTTTTCCGCAATGAGCTGCTTGCGCCAAATAGCGAGGTGCTTGCTCGAACGTTGACGCCCGAAATCGACGGCAAAACCGTTTTGATCGAAACGCTGGGCGAGGGCAGCTTGGTGATGTGCGACCCGTCTCCGGGCTACGTCGTCCTGCAAGGCAAGCTGACCAGTCTCCCAGTGATGTCGATCGACGAGCGGGCGATCTTGGTCGACGCAGCCTGTTCGCTTGATGAAGTGAAGGCGACTAAAAGAGATGCACCGACGACGAAAACCACCAGCGATGGAACCCAGCCCGGCGACGATTTCAGCGAGCGTGGTGATGTTGCCGCGATCCTGACCAAGCATGGTTGGCGATTGATTCTCGACGGCAACAACCAGCAATGGTGCCGGCCAGGAAAAACGACCGGTTGCAGCGCAACTTTGAAAGACGGAGTGTTCTACGTTTTCAGTTCCAACGCGGCGCCGTTTGAAGCCAATCAGTCGTATTCGCCATTTGCCGTTTACGCGTTGCTCGAACACGGCGGCGATTTCTCCGCGGCGACGAGGCAGCTTGCCAGCGAAGGTTACGGGAAAGCAAAGGACAACGACGTCAATCTATCGAGCTTTCTCGATGGCCTCTCCGGTACGACCAAGCCGAAGGCGAAGCCACCCGCGGAGCCCGAACTTCCCGACCCCGGTCCGGTTCCTGAGTCGTTGTTGCAGGTTCCCGGCTTCGTCAGCAACGTCATGTCGCACTGCCTCGACACGGCTCCGTACCCGAATCCAACACTCGCATTCGCCGGTGCGATCGCGTTGCTCGCCACTTTGGCCGGCCGCAAGGTGCGTGACCCCGGTGACAACCGAACCAACCTGTACTTGCTGGGTCTGGCCCATTCGGCCGCCGGCAAAGACTGGCCGCGAAAGTTGAACGTGCAGATACTGCACCAAGTCGGTTTGGCCGACTGCATTGGCGAACGATTCGCATCAGGCGAAGGGATTCAGGATGCGTTGCATTTGACACCGTCGATGCTGTTTCAAACCGATGAGGTCGATGGCATGTTGCAGTCAATCAAGAAGTCCAACGACGCGCGTTACGAGAATGTGCTCTCAACGCTGTTGACGATGTATTCATCCGCCAACACGATTTATCCAATGCGTCGCAAGGCGGGCAAGGAATCGCCGGGAACCATTGACCAACCGTCGCTAGTGGTTTTCGGCACCGCGATTCCCAACCACTACTACGCAGCACTATCGGAACGAATGCTGACCAACGGCTTCTTCGCCCGCATGATGATTCTGGAATGCGGCCAACGGGGTGAGGGCCAAGAACCTAAGATCGCCGAAGTGCCTAGTGCGATCATCGACGTGGCAAAGTGGTGGGCGGACTACCAACCCGGCGGCGGCAACCTTAGGACATGGCATCCACGACCGAGAATTGTGCCACACGATGATGCCGCCAAAGGGATCCTTGTCGAAGCGAGACTGCACGCCGAGCGTGAGTACGCCAAGGCGGAGCGAAAGAACGATTCGGTGGGCACCACGGTTTGGGGCCGCGTCAACGAACAGACTCGCAAGCTGGCGTTGCTGTACGCGATCAGTGCGAACCACGAATCGCCGGTGATAGACGAAGCGGCGGCGAAGTGGGCGATGACATTGGTTGACCACCTGACCCAGAGAATGTTGTTCATGGCATCGTCACACGTCGCCGAAAGCCCGTTTGCGACCGATTGCTTGAAGGTGTTTGCCAAGATTCGTAAAGAGGACAACCTGAAGATCGGTCACAGCAAATTGCTAAAGGCGATGGCGATGGAAGCGGTGCTCTTCAAAAAGCTGATCGCAACGTTGGTAGAACGCGGTGACATCACCGTCGAGGAAGAGGCGACCGCTGGACGAATTGGAACGCTGTACCGATTGAACCGCGTCCAGCAAGACTGACTCGGAAAGAAAGTTGGCTTCGGAAAGAAGTCGGTCGGAGATTGACTGCTGGTCGCCGGAAAGAAGCCGAAAGAACGGAAAGAAGTCAGAAAGAAGATTGATTGAAAAAGAACGTAAATAACACACTTCTCTCTCTTCTTTCCCTCTTTCCCTTCCCCCTCCCCTCACACCGATTTTCTGGCTTCGCTGCGTGCGTGTACGACATGGCCCGGAAAGAAGAAAGAAGTCCTTCCGCCGGTTGCTTTTGCCAGGCTACCGACAGTGGCCACGAAGACAGGAATCGAACGGGTCCTCCCGGCGGATCGTTTTCATGACAGGGCTACCGGAACAGCGACACTCATACAGAGAGTTGCTTTCCTGGAACACGTTGTCCGACTTTTGGGAGGGACGCCAATGAAACCCAATCAACTGCAACTGGCGAAGCATCTGGTTGCGGAACTCGAGGTCTTTGCTGAAGTCCAGCTTGATGTCCCAGGGATCTCTGATCCCTGGATTTCGGGCATGCTTCATCGCGGCATCCCTTTCACGCCCAGTTTTTGGGCTGGTGACAGGATTCCGCAGCGCAAGATGCGTTTGGTCAGAGCGGCAGAGCAACTGGAAAGGTTGGAATTGCTGAAGCGTGTTACCGAACCCAATCGGGACCGAACCACCCATGTGATTCCCTCCACCAAATTGATCGTCGACACGATCGACCAGCTTGGCAATCAAGTCGACCTGAACGCTGTAGTCGCCGGTCTATCACGCACGGCCTGGGGGCGCGGTATCGCCGACCAGTTATTGCAGACTCGCTCTGACACGGCGTCTGTGGACCTCTGAGCCCGATCAAACCAACCCAACCAACGACTGAGCAAACCATCCAGCCAGCCACCCCTGATTGCCTTCTTCACGCGGCCTTTGCCGCATCAATGAATCAGGAGATTGGATGTTCACAAAAAGTAGATCGGCTGCGCTCACCCCTAGCGAGCGATTGGCCGAAATCGCGGCCCTTTTGGCTGATGCCATTATCAATTCCCAGGCCGAAAGCGGGCACTTGGTCTGTTCTTTCGAGAGTCTTTCCGAAAGTTGCGGTGAGCGGCTTGATTCGTCTGCTAACACAGGGCTCTCTGTCCACACGCGTTCCACTTCGGCACCGCAGACCCCAGACCCAGGAGTCCAACATGGAGCTTAACGTTGCCAAAGAAGTCGCCCGCTTGCAAAAAATGAGCTGCGGTGAGCTTCGCGATCAATTCGCCGAGGTTACAGGCGAAACCACCAACGCCAAGAACCGCAAATGGCTGATCCGCCGAATCATTTGGCGGATGCAAGCGAACGTCGAGAGCGGCCTTTCGGCGGACGCGATTACTCGAATTCGCGAACTTGCCAATGGTGCCGACTTGCGTGTCACCTCGCCCGCATCGCGGCGTCTCTCGGCCGATGCCGTCATTCGCACGAAGACGGTTGCGACCGGTTCGATTTCCGACTGCGGAATACTGCCAGGCACCTTGATCACTCGTATCTACAAAGGCCGCGAGATTCGCGTTCGTGTCACGGCTGCCGGTTATGAATTTGAAGGCGAACTGTTTCGTTCGCTTTCTGCCGTCGCCAAATACGTTACCGGGTCGCACTGGAGCGGCAACCGGTTTTTCAAACTCGATCAACAGGAATCCAAATGAAGAAGCACTCA
>JBAUHR010000944.1:0-3909 GCA_049680385.1 Rubripirellula sp.
GCGGTGGGGCGCCGCCAATCGACTGGGGACGCATGGTCGGCAATGTGCGAATCTATCGTGCGGGCGAAGGGAGACCCAAGTCGAATCAGCCTGGTGCTTCGTCGTCGGGCGATCGACCGGCCCTGGATCTGCAGACGGCGAATGTTGGCATCGACAATCGCAAAATATGGACGACCGAAGCGATCAGCATGACGTTTGGCGAAGCTCGAATGGTCGGTCGAGACTTAACGATCCATTTGTCGGCCCCGTCGCCAAGCGGGAAAAAGTCGACGCCGGTTTTGGATCGGATGGAGTTGATCTATTTGGACGAACTCGTGATGCCAATGAAGGGCGGTGGCATTTTCGCATCGAAGGATGCAAACGCCAGCGCGGATTCCATGAAACAAGCGATGATTTCGATCGCCTGTGGTGGCCGAGTCGAATACGATTTTGCGATCGATCAGTTGTTGCGTCGCGAATCGGTGTCGTTGGTTTACCAAGTAGACGGCTTGCTTGCTGATCGCTTTGACTGCCAGCAACTTGACTTGACGCTTAACGATCCCATGAACAACGCGATCGTGCGGAGATCGCCGCTTGATTGGTTGGTCAAAATCAACGCGACAGGCGACCCGGCGATCGCAAAAGTTCCTAGCATTGATACCGAGGTAGCGGCTGACAATATCGAACTGAACGCATTGACGGGACTTTTGCAGGCCAACGGTCGTCGCGGAATCCGCATACGACGCGGTGCGATTACGGCAAGTTTGGCACAGCTGATTTACCAGTTCGATCCTGCCAACCCCGAGGTCATTGGGATCCTAGATGCGGACGGAGCCGGAATCGTCACGATCAAGGACCCACAAAATTCGGTTCGCGAAGCGCGCTGGCGTGACGGGTTGCACGTCCGTCCCAAGGGCGTTTCGACCGCGAAAGACTTGAACACGGACGTCGAGTTGCGGATCGATGGCAACGTACGAGCCTGGTTGGTTGACGGTGGCGAATTCGCAGCCGATTCGGTCTACGGTCTCTTCGTGCCTCAGCCGACCGCAGAGAACACCGATGGTGGTGTGATCGGTGACGCAAAGTCGAGCAAACCCGAGACCCGTCCGGCGTTGGTGCCAGAGTGGTTCAACATCAAAGGCAACGTAAGGATTGTGACGTCCGCGATCGCCGCCGAGACCGATGAGATGTGGCTGAACTTTATCAATGACGTCGTAACCCATGAAGATGGGAATGTGGTTGGCACTGCCGGTGTAGACGCTGATTCCAAGACACCGTCGAATTCGCCGCTGCGGCAATGGGTGGCGCAGCCGACGCCAGGAACCGCCTTGGTCGACCCTGTCGCGCGGGCTCGTCCGATGGTTCGCGGATCATCGATCAATGCGCAGTTGCGCCGAAACGCATCGGGATTGAGCGCTAAGAAATTGAGCGTTATCGGTGGTGTCGAAGTCGAGCATGTGATCGAGACGGGCGGGCAGGCTATGGAAGTCGGGTTCCGCGGTGATAGTTTAGAATTGCTTGATGGTGGTGGCGAAGATGTCTTGCAACTGTCGGGTAGTGAGGCCGCGCCAGCTCGATTTGAACTTGGAGATGGTTTTTTTGTGGGACCACAGATTCAAATTCGGCCAAGCGACAATATGGTCTGGATCAATGCAGCGGGCGAGTTTCAGATTCCCACGGCGGCATTGCCGACGGGGATTTCTGGAAGCGACGGCGCGGGTGACGGCACCGCGTCCGGTGGATTTGTTTGGACGAAACCGCCTCATTGTCGCTGGCAAGGCGAAATGCTGTTTGACGGTCGCAAGGCGGTGCTGACCGAGGGTGTCGACATCGATGCGTCGTTGACCAGTGACCGGGAACCGTGGGAACTGAAAGTCAGCGGTGATCGTTTAGAAGTCGACCTCGAAGAGGGCGTTCAAATGCGTGACATGGCGTCGATGCGGAACGCGGTGGTTCAAAAGATCACGATCTTGCAGGCCGACGAACGTCCTGTCATTGCCCAGGCATTGCACTACGGGCGCGACGGTGTGCGCGAGACCAAACATTTGGTCTTTGCGCGTCGTTTGACGATGGCGCCTGGTGAGGGCGGCCGATTGGTCGGGCAGGGACCGGGGTGGTATCGTGGCTGGACGATTGGCGGTCTGGCAACGTCCGATGCTGTGAAAGGAAGTTCGACTGCTTCTTCCCAAGCAACTATCGTCGACGAAGCGAGAGACGAAATGACCGGCATCCACTTGACGTTCAACGATTCAATGCAAGCTGATCTGACGACACGAAATTTAGATTTTTTGCGAGGTGTTCGTGTCGGTGTGCAGGAGGTGTCAGGATGGGATCAGGCGTTTGATGCAGCGAAGATGGATACGATTTCAATCGGACAATCGACCTTGGATTGTGATCGACTGAGGTTTTCGGTTGAACCAGGCCAAGTCGCTCATTCGTATGCCGGTTCAGGGTACGGTTCATCTGGTTTGGGTCGTGGGCAAACGGCGTGGGAGATGGAAGCGACCAGCGGAGTTGTGTTCCGCACGCGTAACGAAAACGGACTGCTTGAAGGCACCGCCAGCCGCGCCGCCTACTCGGCATCGAAAGAGATCTTCACGCTCGACGGCGCGCCCAATATGCCGGTTGTCTTTCGTCAGACTCGTGCCGATGGCCAGCCTGGTGTCGAAGCAGCGGTCCGAATGTTGACCGTCAATCCCAAGACGATGGAAGTTCAAGGGTCTGGGTTCGAACGTCTCAGTAACGCACTGCCATCCGGATCATCCAGTCGCTAGCGATGCGTTGCGAGTTGTGGCACGTGACCGGCTAGCGATTTCACACGGCGCGTTTAGCGCGGCGCCGTTTGATGGCAATGGCAGCCATCGCCAAGACTGCGATCGAAGCGTGTCCAGGTTCAGGCACCGCCGTCAACGACGTTGATTGGAAGTCGAGCGAATAGAAATTTTCGGGGCCCGTTTGTTGGACGTAGACCGTGTAGGTTCCGGCGGCCAGTGGTCCCGTGAATCGACGACCAGCAACGTTTCCAATGCGTGGCAGAATATCAAGTGTTGGTGCGTCAGAGGATCCAAACGTCGATCCACCCAAGAACGCTGTCTCGTCCAAGAATGGATTCGTATTGAAATCCAATTCAAAGGCGTCGTACGGAAATGTCGCAGCGTCATTGATCGCGAGAAATGCTGCGTTTTCGCCGGCGGGTGGCGTGACTGGGTAGCCGTAGTCGTTGACGAAAACTCCGTCGAGTTGGAAGCCTGTTGGAACAGCAAATTTGAAGACGTCAACGTTCCCAACGCTCAATGCCGTTTCGATATTTCCAGTGACTCGATTCAATCCGCTGGCAAGCACGCCGAGGTCGGTTGGTGCCATGTTGTTGGTTGACAAAGCGACCGGGTTAGTCGATTCGTCATACAGCACCGTCACGGTTGCGGCAGATGAAAATGAAATAGTCGCCATCAAAATCGCAAGAACAAAAGCAAGGCGTGGCATCAGGCATGACCGCAGTACGAAGGCAAGAAGCGCGAAAGAGGAGTGCTCGATAGTTTAATAGACTTAGCGATTCCTGGCAAAGCAATTGCGTTCCGCGATGGCGGGGGATGTTCGGTCGCCGTGGGCGTTGCTGTCGGTTCGCCTTGGGTGTTGGGAGCGTCGAGCGTCAGCGTGGAGAAGGTTCAATGTTGGAACTCTCCCCTCGCTTGGGATCGACCCTCATCGACAAGGTCGGTGAAAAGGGGGCTGACGAGAACACTCGCGACCTCTGAGACGGGAAGGTAAACGGTTAGAGCGTCGTAAATGCTGGACAAGTATGGACTTCAGAATCGCACGACTTTCTTGGCTGTGGAGGTGTCCGGATTCCGATCCGAATGGACGTCGGGACATAACGCATTTCCTCAAATTCACGCCCCCCATCCGGCCAGGACGCTTGTTTTCACTCTT
>JBAUHR010000945.1:0-12924 GCA_049680385.1 Rubripirellula sp.
CAGCTAAGTAGTAAGCTGCGAGGCTCCGAGATTGCCCCTCTGGTCGTCGGTTGAACCTCCAAAGTCGCTGGCTAAACTCTCTTGCCCGAATCCCTTCGGGGATGACAATTCCGTCGACGGTGTAAACACGTCGACAAAAAACAATTGCGCAGCGAAGGTGGTAGAGGCATAACCGACGGATCTCGTCCTGGTCTTCGATGCGCTCTGACTCTTCTCTCGCGGTTTCTTCGTCGATCGCCTCTGAGTAGGTTTCGACGATTTGCTCCGGCGTCAGTATTTGCACCTGTACCGGGCTGGTCGTGGTCGCTAGGATATTCATGTCGTGTTTCCTGAACGCCGAGCCAGTCGCAATGGTTTCGGCGTTTCCTATAGGGGCGGTAAGTCCAGTTTGTGTGTGTAACTTTTCGCTCTCTACTCGCTCTTGTCGCTGCCAACTGGCACGTAATCGGCATTCAACACGGCTGCGACCAGCTCCGGCATTTGGGACGCCAAGACGACGTCTTTAGCGTCTTTTGATACGGCCCACCAAAGCCGTGTTAAATCGTCGGTCGGCAAGAACATGTGCTTGGGTGTCATTTCGGTACTCATCGTGGTTTCCTCTCGGGTTAGTTGGCCGCGCGCTGAGTGCCGCGTCCTTGCTCTTTGGTCGTCAACCACGTTAGCGTCACTGCGATCTCGCCCAGACTTCGTGCGTGCTGTCGACGGCTCGTGAGAGCACCTGCAAGGGCATCGACGACAATTCAGCTGCTGCCACTGCTTGGCCCGACTTGCGCAAGCCGGCGACTATGTCGGCTGCGTCGCTGGGCGTGATCTTGCCGGTTGCCTCGATGCGGTTTGCAATCGCGGTGGCCAACTCAATTTGCGTCGTGATGTCGTTCACTTCGCACCGCCTTCGATGCTCACAGAATCGAGCGAGAGCAGCAGTCTCGCGAGCGCGTCGATTTGCGAGTCAGATATCCGGTAGTCGTCCGGGACTTCCGCAACCTCGATTTGAGGCTCGGCGGTTCTCTTCTCAGCCATGAAGCTTCACCAATAAAACAAACCGCGCAAGCCAGGGTAAGTGTCGCCTACCGGTGGCTTGCGCGGTTCATGATTTGGCAGTGGTAAGCGACAAGACCGAGATTAGCCGAACATTGAAATCGCTCAACACCACTGCTCATTCTGGTTATGCCCGCAAAACACGGGGTCAATCGCTGCGGCTCACGCTGCTTTCGAAAAAAATCGAATCGCAACGCAGTTTTCCGGGGTTGGGATAAGTTGGCAAGTCCTTTGGAAACGTGCTGCCACTCGATTGTCAAGACAGAGCCAATCGCGATACAGCTCTGCCACTTCGACATAACGGGCAGCTGCTTTTGCTTTTTTAGAGAAGAGCTGCCTGTGGCGATACACCTAGCCAGTACGCACCTTCGACACTAACGGCTCAAACTCCACACCCTGGCAAGGTTGGAACTCAGCAGGCCAACACGCACGCAAACGACAAAGCAATCGCTGCTGCATCGGTGCGTCCAGGTTGACGCTATCCACCGTAAGTTTCACCTCTTGGGTAGGGCACTCATTCACTAACCGCTTCACGTCCGCCGCCAAGTAGCGCGGTACATATCCCAGAGGAGTGTTCGATCCGAAGATTGCCATCGCGTTTGGGTCGGCGGGATTCAACGGGTGTGGTCGCAACTCAAGATCGTCACCCCTTCGAAGCTCCACAAGCACAGGTCCAGCATTTGGAAACATGTAGCGAATACCGTGGGCAAAAAACAAGTTGCTGTAGCAACCGCGAGAATCAGGCTCGGGACACGGAAACATTTCAACCGCATCGGTTTGCTTCCGACCTTCAGTTCGTCCCAGAATCACGAGCGGCTCTGGCGGATCGTCTGGGTCAAATCCACTCCATGTCAGGTAGTCACGGAAATCGGAGCGTCCTGCGGGCAGCAGTCGATTCTTAAATAACGGAAACAACTCATTTGATTCGTAAATCTGTTCCAAGTCATTCATTCCATCGAATGGCTCAAAGCCTGCCAGCGTCCGTGCACCTCTGGTGTACTGAAACCGGTACACACCTGAGTCTGGGCCAGGCCCAGATTCGTAGTCCAACCGACCGACTGGGCCCCAGACCGGCGGATTATTGGCGTGCCATGCGACGAAAAGTGAACTCATGCGGATCAGTTTACACTCTAAGTAAGCGGTTTAAGTTGACCAGGATTAATTTGAGAGTGAACTCACGGGCGATTGCGGTCATTCGTTCCGCTGGAATTGAGTCGAGGATAGATTGGAAGTCGATTTCACTCAATTCAGAAAGCCTAGACAACCACCTCTTGGCCGCATCTGGCTTGCGATCCGCCATAGCTTGAAATGCGGCGTACGTTTTCAGCGTTTTTTTACCGCCGTCATAGAAGCTGGACCTTGCTTTTTCAGAAAATGGTACGATTCCGAAACCAGGGTCGGATCCGTGCAGACGCTTCGCGCGGGTAACATCTGGCTCGTTTCGAGCGAGAGAAGCGCCGTGGTCAAACGTCGGAGCCAATTGTGTCACTTGCTCACTGCGAAGGGCACCCCAGTTCTGGTGATGGCGATCCTGGTTCGCGATCAAGGCATCCAACATTACATAGCCAACGAATACGTCCGATGCCGACACGATCCCATCGGGCAAACGCTGGCAAAACTTGGTCGGTGGTGGCTGCAGCTTTGCGACCGTTTCCAGTACCGCATCCACGGTATGTTCGCGAGCCTTGTATTTCTGGGCATTGTGGGCCGGGCATGCCGGGTCACGCTCCAGCATCAACTGGTTTCCGAGAACGAGAACGTTGGGCGCAGCAGCGAAGTTACGGCTTACCGAGCCTGGGACGCCCGACTGAACTTCGACCGCCAGTTCGTACTTGATATGTGGGATTCCCAACAACGAACAAATCTCGCAGGCGACCTTTTCCGCCCAGTCCTCACCCGTGCCAATGCGATCCTGATTACCAGCGATGCGTTCATCCGCTTTGAAGAGCCATTTGTCACCATCGGCAACTCCACCAGGTCGATACCAGAATTTTCGTTTTGCACCGACGGGTTCAACATCGAGTGCCCAGACGCGATCGACTTGAACAACAGTGTAAAGCGATGTCATTGGGACGTGCCCTCGCGGGGAACTGGCCGAATTGAATGTGGGCGTAGTCGCACGGACCGAACCGGGGAAATAGAGTCAGAGAAACGCTTGTCGTAGGGACAGGCGTGGTCCTTGGGTTTGGGCTACCTTCACCATCGGGCTCACGTCCACAAGTCGCGGTCCAGACTTCGATAGCCGATCGCTTCGGCGAGGTGCATTTCTTCGATGTTTTCGACGCCCGCCACGTCAGCGATCGTGCGGGCGATTCGCAGGATCTTGTCGTGGGCTCGGGCGGACAGACCCATTTCTTCGACGCTATGACGAAGCATCATTTGGCAGGATTTGTTCAGTTCGCAGTACTTACGAACTTGGCGACTGGTCATCAACGCGTTGTAACGGACGGGCCCCACTTTGAATCGTTCATGCTGCGGCCCGCGCGCGGCAATGACATCCGCTCGCATCTGCTCGCTGGTCGTTCCATCGCTCGTTGACGTCGACAGATCCTCGAACGGCACTGCTGGTACTTCGATGTGAATGTCGATTCGATCGAGCAGCGGTCCCGAAATCTTACCCATGTATTTTTCAATCTGAGGCGGCGTGCAATTGCAACTGCGACGCGGATCGCTGCGATACCCACAAGGACACGGGTTGGCTGCCGCTATTAACATAAAGTCGCTTGGAAACGTACTGCTACGTAGCGCACGACTGATCGTGACGACGCCGTCTTCGAGCGGTTGCCGCATCACTTCAAGTGTCTTGCGGTTGAACTCGGGAAGTTCATCCAAGAACAAAATGCCATTGTGCGCCTTGCTGATTTCGCCCGGCGCCGGAGGACTGCCACCACCGACTAACCCAGCGTCACTAATCGTATGGTGAGGACTACGGAACGGACGACGTGCCATCAGCGGTTGACCGGCCGGCAATTGCCCCAGCGCACTGTAGATCCGAGTCGTCTCAATCGACTCCGGTGCAGACAGTTGTGGCAGAATCGTCGGCATCCGTTTGGCCAGCATTGTCTTTCCGCTGCCGGGCGGCCCCACCATCAGTAAATTATGCCGGCCCGCTGCGGCTAGGGTCATCGCTCGCTTGGCTGACTCTTGTCCGCGGACATCACCAAAGTCGACGTCGTAGACACTGAACTGCTCGAACAATTGTTCCAGTCGACTTGGCGCCGGGTCGATCTCGATGGCGCCGCCAAAGAAGGCGACTGCTTGTGCTAGCGTTCCCACCGCGATCACGTCAATTCCTTCGACGACGGCGGCTTCGCCGGCATTTTCGGCTGGCACCACGATACCGCGCAGACTTTTGTCTTTGGCCGCTTCGATCGCGATCGATAGCACTCCCTTAACCGGCCGCGTCTGACCTTCGAGTGCAAGTTCGCCGATGATTGCGTAGTCTTCGAGCCGCTCGGCTGACAACTGCCCGCTGCCCGCCAACACACCCAACGCCACCGGCAAATCGAACGACGCTGCCTGTTTGGGTAAATCACCAGGCGCCAGATTTATGACGATCCGATCTTGCGGGCGCACAAACCCGCTGTTGACGATCGCGCGTTCGACGCGGTGCGTCGACTCTTTCACCGCCGCATCGGGAAGACCGACCAGGATGGTCTTGGGCATCGCGGCCGGCGAAATGTCGACCTCGACATCCACGGGCATCGCTTCAATCCCGAGCAGCGTGAACGTCTTCAGTCGAGCAAGCATGATGCGCCGTCACCGTTTGCGTAGCGTTTGTCCATGCAAATCGTGACACGCTCGACACCAACTATCAACCGGTCAGCGGCCTCTGGTGCATCACAGGCTCCATCGCTGGGGTTCTCGCACCTGCTTTTCAAACTCGTTCTTGCACGAAGGCGATTCAAATCGCTCGTTCAAGTATGCCGACCACTGAACGTCTATAATCTCAGCTCGAACCTGAATCACTGGAAAGATTGTGGATGATGATCCGGCTACAACTGATACAACTGTGCTTCGTTTTCGGTTTCGCTTCGATGCCTTGCACGTTAGCACGGGGCGAGGGCAAACCTAACGTTTTGCTGGTGATGCTGGATGATTCGGGCTGGACAGACTTTGGTTGCTATGGAAGCGAGATCCAAACACCCAATATCGACGGATTAGCCTCGCAGGGGATGACATTCACGGACTGCCACGCAGCGGCGCCGAACTGTTCGCCATCGCGTGTAGGGATGTTGACCGGCCGCATGCCAACCCGAGTCGGAATGTACAGCTACATTCCAGCGAACCACCCGATGCACTTGCCCGACGATGAAGTCACGATCGCGGAAGTCTTGAAACCACACGGCTATGCGACCGGGCACTTCGGAAAATGGCACGTTTCGAAACTTGAATCCGACCAACCACAACCGTCCGATCAAGGTTTCGACTATTCACTGGGCACCGACAACAATGCTTTGCCGTCACACCGCGATCCCGTCAACTTTTTTCGAAATGGAAAAGCGATCGGCAAGGTCGATGGTTACTCGTGTCAAATCGTTACCGATGAGGCCAACCGCTGGCTCGCGTCACTGCCCAGCGACCAACCATTCTTTTCCTGCGTTTGGTTCCACGAGCCGCACAACAAGATCGCCTCGCCACCAGAGTTAGTCCAGAAGTACCAAACGCTCTACCCGCAACTGACCCCGAAACACGCGACGTATTACGCGAACATTGAAAATGTTGATATCGCCGTCGGCCGGTTGCTGAAGCAACTCGATGAACTTGACCGCACGAAGGACACGTTTGTTTTCTTAACCAGCGATAATGGCGGAATGAATTCTTGGTCAAACCAGGGGCTTCGCGGCCAGAAGTCGTTGGTGTACGAAGGTGGGCAACGGGAGCCAGGAATCCTGAGATGGCCTGGCAAAGTTACGCCGGGATCAAAGTACGATGCCCCAGTCAGCCACCTGGATTTGCTGCCGACAATTTGCGAAATCGCTGGCGCTGTCAAACCAACCGATCGTAAACTTGATGGGACCAGTTGGTTGCCAATCTTATCGGGTCAGCCACTGGTTCGCGAAACGCCGCTAATGTGGTTCTTCTACCGCATGGCTCCCGCCGCAGCGATGCGGCGTGGTGACTGGGTGATCGTGGGATACTTGAACGATCCCATCAAAAAACACACCCATGCGCTGACCAAACCCGACATGCCCATGATCAAGTCGGCACAACTTGATCGTTTTGAGTTATACAACCTGAAATCGGATCAGCAGCAGAAGAACGACCTCGCGGCAACCGAGCCCGAGCGACTACGTCGAATGCGAAACGAGATGATCAGCCTGCACCAGGAAATCGTCGCCGAAGGTCCCGTTTGGGAATTAGAAGAGTAAACCGAAGCCAAGCGATTGACACGAGTTCGTGGTTCGCACTGAGATTCGTCCAATCGCCGATCGCCAATCGCAGTCATGTCCCGTCGACCGCCACTCAAGCGGCATTCCAACTTAGAGACCCAACTTATGCAGAGTCCATCGTTTCTATCTTTCCGTTTGCTGGCGGGCGTCGTACTTCCTTTTATGTTGACGGATGTTGGATCGTGTGAACTGGCGGCGCAGGAGCGTCCCAATATTGTTTTCTTTTTCAGCGACGACCTAACCACGCAAGCGATCTCGGCCTACCAGTACGGACTCGACTTGCCACCAACGCCAAACATTGATCGCTTGGCAAAAGAAGGCATGCTTTTCGAAAACAGTTTCTGTGGGAACAGCATCTGCACTCCGTCGCGTTGCACCGTGATGACGGGACTGCACAGTCACAAAAACGGCATCGTCAATCTCTCGGGAGCCTTGGATCCCGAGCGGCCGACTTGGCCCAAGGCCCTCCACAACGGCGGCTACACGACGGCGATCTTTGGCAAGTGGCACATGAAGACCAAACCGACTGGTTTCGACGAGTGGGCCGTTCTGAGCGGGCAGGGCAGCTACTACAACCCCGACTTCTTTTTCTCCGATGGCGAAAGCCGCCGCATCGAAGGCCACTCGACAGACGTGGTCACCGATCTAGCACTCGATTGGCTTGAGCGACGAGACACATCGAAACCGTTCGCGTTGATGGTCCAGCACAAGGCACCGCACCGGAACTGGAAACCGAGTCTGCGCGAACTTGAACTGTACCGTGACATTGAATTCCCCGAGCCACCGACACTGTTTGATCAATACGAAGGACGTGTCGCGGCGGCTTCGCACGCGATGGGCATCGATGGTCACATGAGGATGGCGTCGGACTTGATGCTGTTCGAAACTGAAAAGGACCAGAACGTCATCAACCGTTTTACCCCCGCGCAGAAAGAGGCTTACCTGGCAGCGTTTGCCGAAGAAAACGAAGCGTTTCTTGCCAATCCACCAACAGGCAAAGAACTTGTCCGCTGGAAGTATCAGCGGTACATGAAAAACTACCTCCGCTGTGTTGCCGGCGTCGACCGAAACGTGGGACGCGTCCTCGCCGAACTAGACAAGGCAGGGCTGAGCGATAACACGATCGTCGTCTACTGTGCCGACCAGGGATTCTATCTTGGCGAACACGGCTGGTTCGACAAACGTTGGGCATACGAAGAATCGCTAAAAATGCCGCTGATCGTTCGCTGGCCCGGAAAGGTGAAAGCTGGCTCTCGCTGCGCCGCGATGGTCCAGAACATTGACTACGCGCCGACGCTATTGGAGGCCGCAGGAATCCCAACCGACTGGGACGTTCACGGAATCAGCCTGATGCCATTGCTGACCCAAGGCGGAACCACACCGGACCAGTGGCGAGACACGATCTACTATCGCTACATCGACGGCGGACACGGTGTCGCCCAGCACAGTGCGATTCGAACGAACGATTTCAAGCTGCTGTACTTCGACAACCCACGTAACGACGCTGAAAAAGCGAGCCGCTGGGAACTGTTTGACCTCAAGAATGATCCGCAGGAAATGACGAACCTGGCCACCAATGCCAATCACGCAGCGAAACTGAAAACGATGCAGGCCAAATTCCAAGCAACACGCCAGTTCTACGATGACACGGACGAGAGTGTGTGGAAGCGAGGAGCAAGCCAAAGGTACGCACCCGAGGCGTACATTCGGCCACCACGAAAACGCTAGCTCAGCAAGAATCTTCGTTGCCCCCCAGTGCGTAACAGATACGGCTGGCACGAAACCGCGCGAATCCTAGTCGTGAATTACCGCGGCGCTTTGGAGGCCGGTCACGTGATTGTCTGTCAGTGGTATGATCGTCCGCGACAACGGTCCGGCCTTGATTGGCGAACCAGTTGACTGACGACACAAATTACCGCAAAACGCTAAACAAGATCTAACGAGCACACTGAATGAAACGTGACATGAATTTGATTCGGGCGATTGTGCTTGCGGTTCGCGATCACGAGGGGCGGCCGGGCGCCGGCGAAGTGCAAACTCTGATTTCCGATTCCGAAAACGATGTGTTCGGCTACCACATTGCGTTGTTGGTCCAAAGTCAAATGATGTCCGGCGTTGACACTGGCCCCCGGAAGGATCGCTTCGGCGTGACCAACTTGGCTTTAACGTGGGCAGGACAGAATTTTGCGGACAACATTGTCAGCGACGAAGTTTGGACGAGTGCGAGAAAAAAACTGGATGATGCGAAACTGGAGTCAGCGTCGTTCGAGGTTTGGTCGCAAGTTGTGGTAGCGGAAATCATGGAACGATTGAGCGGTTCCTGATCACGCGAACCGAGCGAACGTGAACGTCATGGTGTTCGGGTATGATTCAAGTCGCTTGATCATGGCAAGCTTGTCTGTTTTGCCTTCTTAGTAAACGAGTTTACGATGCGATTCAAGTTGGCTGCCTTCTTGGCAGCGATGCCTTCGACGGCCGTTTCACCTCGCCGACATCTTACGATTCTGCTGTTCGGATTGATGTGCATCTTGCCCCACACAGCCAATCCGCCGGCCGTGATTGCGGAAACGCCCACCACGATCGATGACGCCGGATGGCTGGAAGTGGTTGTGCCGTCACGAGACGGGCGAGTGCGGTGGAGCGACGTTTCGGATGCGATGGCCGACTCGATTCGGTTGGACAAGGAATCGGTACGTTCGATGTTTCCCACTGGTGAAATCAACCTTGCCGACGACAGCGTGATGTTGATGCTGTTGGGCGCGAACTTGGTGCTGGGCCAGCGCGGTTCGATCGCGATGACGAGCGATGCTGATGGCAAGCCGTCAATCAAGCTGCGTGTCAAGATTCCCGAGAGTGACTCAGCAACGAATCGGGGTGTCAGCGGAAATCAGCGTTTAGCCGATGTCACGGTTAGCGTCGACGATGACTGGGTTTTGCGAACGGCGACCCAACCACTAGCGATCTGCTTGCACGGTTTGAAGAGTAGCCCCGAAATCTTTCGCGCTCTGCGAGATGAATTGCGTCAAGCTGGTTATGCAACGGCATCAGCTTCTTACGACGACCGACGGTCGATTCCTGAATCGGCCAAGTTGATTTCGGAAAAATTCGAGACGCTTTTTCGAAACGCAAAAGCAAGCCCCCAGCTTGCCTTGATCGGACATTCAATGGGCGGCTTGGTAGCTCGCGAATGGACTGAAAATCCGTCGCTGACGAATCAAACGATCACAACGTTGATCACGGTGGCATCGCCACACCAGGGATCGAACTGGGCGACGATGCCGCCACTGATCAATTTGTTGGCCGATGGAACCTTGGAAGGCCAAGACTTTGTCAATCTGTTGCTTCACCTGCCATCAAGTCCCGGCGTTCGCGACCTGGAACCGGGGTCGACGTTTTTAAGGACATTGAACGGGCGGCCTCGGCGAGACGACGTCCGCTACACCGCCATCGTCGGAACTCATTGCCCCATCAGCACCGAAGAATCACAAGAACTACGCTCGGCAATCCGACAGCTTGACCAAGCGGGCAGTTTTACACGGCTGATCCGGCCACGAATTTTACCGCTCTTGAACGACAGTGACGAGTTGACCGAAGGGAAGGGCGACGGAGTGGTCGCGGTAACAAGCGGCATGATTCCTGGCGTTGCCGACACGGTCCTGGTTCCTCTGGCACACAGCGAAACGATCGCTCCGTCGTCGGCAGCCCCCTTGTCAGCAGCCAAACGAAATCCGGCATGGCAAGCCATCTTGAACCGACTTGGCACGCCCGAGTAGCGTCGATCAGCGTCAAGCAGGCAATATGCGGCGTATGCAATGCGAGTACGGAATGCATGCCGACTTTATTTTTCCGCCCGAAGTTAGTTGTTGTCGGTGATCGTGAACCGTTAGACTCGAAGCTTTCGCTTGATGACGAACGCTTGAGGGATCGGTCCGATGGAACATTCGACAACCACCGCCACGTCGCACAGTGCGTTTGATAAGTCAATGATTTCTAAACGGACGGCCGATTCACTTCGGTTGGCAATGTTACCTGGAATCGGGCCTCGGACGATGTCGTTGTTGCTGGAGGCGTTCGGCGAACCGGCCGCCGTGCTGGCGGCTGCCGACGATCAACTCGCGTCGATTCACGGTGTTGGCAAGAAACTGATCCAATCGATTCGAACAGCCGATCAATTGGTCGACGTGGAATCGATCGCAAGATGGTGCCATCGCAATCACGTCGACATCCTTTGCCAAGACGCGGACTCACAAACGTCCGCTATCGAAACCGATGGCCCCTATCCACGATCGCTGGCGGACCTGCCCGACGCGCCGCCGATTCTGTTCGTTCAAGGCGATCTGGTTGCCGAAGATGAACTAGCTGTTGCGATCGTTGGCACGCGGCACGCCACCACCTATGGATTGAAACAAGCCGAGCACTTGGCATACTCGCTCGCGCGTGCCGGGGTGACGGTGATTAGTGGCTTGGCCCGCGGAATCGACGCCGCGGCTCACGAAGGCGCCTTGGCCGGCGGCGGGCGGACGATTGCGGTGCTGGGCAGCGGTCATGACCATATCTATCCGCGAGAACACGAAGGCCTTGCCAAAGCGGTTGCCGCCGACGGAGCCGTGATCAGCGAGTGTCCGCCGTACGCAAAGCCTCGCGCGGGAATGTTCCCCCAGCGAAACCGAATCATCGCCGGATTATCGCTCGCGACGCTGGTTATCGAAGCCCCCGATCGCTCCGGCGCCTTGATCACCGCCCGGATCGCCATGGAACAAAACCGTGAGGTCCTAGCTGTCCCTGGCCCGATCACCAGCCGTGTCTCGCGCGGATGCAACCAATTGATTCGCGACGGCGCCAAACTGATTCAGAACGTCGACGACATTCTGGAAGAACTCGGCCCAATGCGTGCTCCGGTCCAGACATCCGACGGACACGAAGTCCGTAACGCGGCGGAACTGCAACTGAACGAACTGGAACGCGCCGTATTGAACTCGATCGAAACCGAAAGCACTCCGATCGACCAAGTCATCCATCGCAGCCAGCTACCCGCGCATAGCGTGATCGCCGTGATCAGTGTGCTGGAGATGCGTCGTTTGGTTCGCCGGCTCAGTGGCCAGTGCGTTGTGCGTATCTAGCCTCGCGTCCGATTCTGTTCCGCTAGCGTGATCAGATCACTTGCGATCACATCGATCGGAGTCGCCGGACCATAGACTTGCCGAACACCTAGTCGTGCGAGCGATTCACGCTCGGCGTCGGGAATGACGCCACCAACCACAACAGGAATTTTGATTCGCGAGTCTGAAAGTTGACGCATCAACTGGGGCAACAGTGTTTGATGGCCAGCCGCCAACGTTGAAATTCCGACGACGTCGACACCGCTTTGGTCCGACATCCGAGTAACGTCGTCGGGCGTCGCGAACAGCGGCGCCAGTACCACTTCGAATCCCAAATCCGCCAGTGCTGATGCGACCACCCGCTGACCACGATCGTGTCCATCCTGACCCAATTTGCAAATCAAGATTCGTGGCGGTCGCTCATACGACTGAGTAAACGATTCGACTCGCTGGGACAGCGTTTTCCAGCGGTCATCTTCGCGCCGCTTGGACTGATAGACCCCCGAAACCAAAATCGATTCGTCTTGATGCCGTCCCCAAACCGTTTCCAGCGCCGTCGAAACCTCGCCGACCGTTGCACCGTTTCGCATCGCTTGGATCGCCAACGGAACCAAGTTAACGTCACTTGATTGAGCGGCATCCGTGATCGCTGCCAGCGAATGCTCAACGGCTTGTTGATCGCGTCGACTGCGCAGTCCCTGCAGCTTGGCTTGCTGCTGTTGCTGGACCGATTCGCCGTCAACGACAACCGTTTCAGTGGCGGTGGAATCCGGTGTGGTGTGTTGGTTCACACCAACGATGACACGTTCACCACGATCGATTTTCGCTTGCTCAATCGCGGCGGCTTCTTCGATTCGCAGTTTCGGTAGCCCTAACTCAATCGCTTTCGCCATCCCGCCAAAGCTTTCGACTTCGTCCATCAGTTCGTTGGCCCGGTCAACCAACTGCTGAGTCAGACTTTCCATGAAATACGATCCGCCCCACGGATCGACTACCTGAGTGATGCCGGTTTCCTCTTGCAGAATCAACTGCGTGTTGCGTGCGATTCGTGCGGCCGTGTCGGAGGGTAAGCAGGTGGCTTCGTCGAACGAATTGGTGTGCATCGACTGAGTTCCGCCAAACACACCCGCCATCGCTTCGATCGAAGTGCGGACGATGTTGTTCATCGGATCCTGCTGGGTCAACGACCAACCAGACGTTTGACAATGCATCCGCAAAATACTGGATTTTGGATTCTTGGCGCCGAACTCGTTGACGATGCGATTCCAGATCACTCGCGACGCACGCAGCTTTGCGATCTCGGTATAAAAGTCGATGCCGATGCCAAAAAAGAATGACATCCGCGGCGCACACTGATCGACGTCCAGCCCTGCGGCAATCACATTCCGCAAATA
>JBAUHR010000946.1:0-2966 GCA_049680385.1 Rubripirellula sp.
TTGCACGCCTGTGTAGACCGTCGGCATGAACCCGCTGGACCACAACGACGTGCCACCGCTGATCCCGGCACCAGTGCTCATGACGACAAACGCGGGCAAGTCTTGCGATTCGCTGCCCAGTCCGTACAGTGCCCAAGAACCGATGCTGGGGCGACCGGGCTGAGAAAATCCGGTGTTGAAGAAGATCTGTGCCGGCGCGTGGTTGAATTGATCGGTCGTACACGAGCGGATGAAACAGATTTCGTCGGCGACTCGTCCGAGTTCTTTCATCGGCTCGCCCAGCACCGCACCGGACTGTCCATAAGTGTCAAAATTGAACTGAGGCCCCAGCACGGCGGCGTCCGGTTGAATAAACGCGTAACGCTGGTCACCGATTACGGACGCCGGCAGCGGCTTGCCTTCCAGTTTCGAAAGCATGGGTTTGGGGTCAAACAGTTCAAGCTGGCTAGGCGCGCCAGCCATAAAAAGATGGATCACCGCTTTGGCTCGCGGTGCATAGTGCGGCGTTTTCGGCGCAAGCGGATCGCGCACGTTGCCGGAACCCGCCGCGACCGCTGCTGGTCCACCGACCGACTGAGCCAACAGTCCCGCAGCGGCGACTTTCCCTAGCCCGACACCGCACTGATTCAAAAAGTAACGCCGCGAATTCGACGTGGCTTGGTTTTGATTTTCGAACATCATTCTTGCTTTCGTCGATTCAGTTCTTCGTGATCGCTTCATCGATGCACAACATCACCCGAGCCGTGGCCGTCCAGTCACCATGCTTCGTTTGAAAAGCGGCAATCCATTCGCGTTCGTTCTCAGTCGGCCGCCGCGTCATCAGCCATCGAAAGCCCTCGTCGATCTTGGCGTTCATGTCTCCGTCGAACGAGGCCATGCGAGCGCCGTAGGCGTCTGCGATTTCCACAAACATAGGGTCATTCATCAACGTCAACGCTTGCAGCGGCGTGTTGGATACGTCTCGCCGTGCCACACAGGCTTCACCCGATCCGGCATCGAACGTCGTGAACATTTCAAACGGCGCCGTTCGCTTTTGATAGGTGTAAACGCTGCGTCGATAGCGATCGTCGCCTTCACTGGCCTGCCAAGTTGATTTGCTGTAATTGGCCGACACGGCACTGACGGGTTGTGGCGGCCGCACCGGTGGCCCGCACATCTTGTCGCTTAACAAGCCCGACGCCGCCAACGACGCGTCACGAATGATCTCGGCATCCAACCGGTTCCGCGGAAATCGCCCCAGCAAACGATCAAACCCGCCGCCGGAATCCCTACCAGAAACGGCGGACGACTGCTGGTAAGTCGCGCTGGTCACAATCCGCCGGTGCAACGCCTTGATCGACCAACCCGATTCCATCAACTCGACCGCTAAATGATCGAGTAATGCCGGGTGACTGGGCATCTCGCCTTGCATTCCAAAATCGTCCAGGGTCGCAACGATCCCAGTACCAAAGAAAGCCGCCCACTGGCGATTCGCAACGACTCGCGCCGTCAACGGATTCCTGCGACTGACCAACCACCGCGCGAATTGCAACCGATCACTCGGCATCGGTTGATCGCTATCCCACAGCGCATCAGGCAATCGAGCGGGGACCGGTTCGGTCGGCTGAGTGTATTCGCCACGATGGTGCAGGTAGGTCTTACGAGCGTGTCCGGACGGACGTTCTTTCAGCACCAGAGTCAACGGCCCAACGTCTGGCTCGCGCAATCTACGAATCTTATCAGCGTGCTCCTTCAGCTCCGGTGCATGCATCAGAAACTCGCGTCGTACGATCGGATCGCTGGCAGCATTGTCACCGACAAGCGCCGCTGCCAACTCGGGCGACTGAACCACCGCCGATTCGACCGAAGCGTTGTCGGTCGCGCTGATGCGAAACTTTCCAAGCGAAGTTGCGTAGTGCCGTCCAAAGTGCATTCGCAAGGTGAATGCAGTTCCCGCGTTGATCGGCGAGTTCAATCGAAAGATCGCGACATGTGATTTCCCCGTGCCTTCCGCATCGACAGACCAACCGGTTTGGATGTCGCCGTCGGTCGCCAACTTGGCCGAAACCGGGTTCTTGCCAAACGTGTTCTTCGCAAAACTCTCCATCGCGTCCGCAATTTCGACGGCCTCGCCATTCGCGGTCGCCAATTCGAACTCCGTCAAATAGAAGTCGCCCTTGACGCCTTCGTAATACGTCGAGCCTGGCCCGCCGGCGGGTAGCCGGGGATCGGCAAGAGCTTCCAAACGAATCGTGTGGATGGGAAATTCGGCGGCTGCGAACTCGATCGTGTAAATGTCATGCTTCGACGTGTCGCCGCCGGCGATGATGGCTCCGTCGTCTTCGAGCGTCAGATACGGAATATTCGCCGACAGCTCGGTCGGAACCATCGTCGTCCAGTCGGCTAACCCGCTGCGTTGGCGTTCGATCCACGACGCCAGGGCCGTTTCCAAGTCATCCGCCGGCTTCTTCGATTCGGGCCAGTGACTTGCCAGCTCGCTTTCCAAACGGTCCGCCTGTTCGAGTTTCGATTCTCGATCCGCATCCCCAGTTTCAGACGGCAAAAAGAAATCGGGTTCGTCGGCGTTGTTCAGATACGCCATCATGCCGAAATAATCGTGATGCGTGACCGGATCGTACTTGTGAGTATGGCACTGGGCACATCCGGTCGTCAGCCCCAACCAAGTCGTCCCCGTCGTCGCCACTCGATCGGTCATCGCATGGTAGCGAAATTCAAGCGGGTCGATGCCGCCTTCTTCGTTCAACATCGTGTTGCGATGGAACCCGGTTGCGACCAATTGATCGACGGTTGGATCGGGCAACATATCACCGGCCAGTTGCTGGACCGTGAACTGATCAAACGGCAAGTCGTTGTTGATCGCGCGGATCACCCAGTCTCGGTAAGGCCAAATGCTGCGATCGCGATCTTTTTCATATCCGTTGGTGTCCGCATAGCGAGCCAGATCGAGCCAACGTCGTGCCCAACGT
>JBAUHR010000947.1:0-1580 GCA_049680385.1 Rubripirellula sp.
ACCGAACGTTTGCGAAACCCGAGATGACTCCGCCATCGATGGATGAGTCGCAATTCAAGTTTACCGACGTTGGTGCCAAGATTCCGAACTACACGCCGGGTGCGAACTGGGGTACTCAGGAAGCTCCTTTGGCGTTGATGCAGGATCCGGTTCCGGCCGAGCAGTCGATCAAGGCGTACTCGACTCCGAATGACTTCCAATTGTCCTTGTGGGCGAAAGAGTCCAACGAGAACTGGCCAGACAACTCTCAAGTGACGGCAACATTCGCGGGTTTGACCGGCAAGCCGATTGCCATGAATTGGGACGAACGCGGCCGGTTGTGGGTTTGCGAGACAGTGGATTATCCGAACGAGTTACAGTCGACTCCGGAGCAAGGTCGCGATCGCATCAAGATTTGCGAAGACACCGACAACGACGGACAAGCGGACAAGTTCACAGTCTTTGCCCAGCACTTGAGCATTCCATCGACGCTTGTGTGTTACCGCGGTGGTGTGATTGTCCAGAACGGTGCGAAGACGATCTATCTCAAGGACGTGGACGGCGACGATGTTGCGGACTTCCGCCAAGAGCTGATCACCGGCTGGGCGATGGGTGACACGCACGGCGGTGTTAGCAATTTCCAATATGGTCCCGACAATTGGATTTGGGGCATGCAGGGTTACAACAACTCCGAGCCAATCATCAACGGCGAGCCGCAAATGCGATTCCGCCAAGGGTTCTGGCGATTCAAGGTTCGTTCTGGGGCAGCCGATGATACCGCACCAGCCTTCGCACTGGATCGGCAATCGGGACTTCCAGGGGAAGAGGCATCCGGCGAATTCAACGAACACACAATTCGCGTCGACGCCTTGGAATTCATACGAGCGACGAATAACAACACGTGGGGACTTGGCTTCAGCGAAGAAGGCTATGTATTCGGATCAACGGCGAACGGTTGCCCCAGCGTTCACATGCCGATTCCCAATCGCTATTTCGACCAAGTTGCTGGTTGGTCACCCAGCACGCTGCAGAAGATCTCACCGACGGACAAGTTCAAGGCTCTCGACGAAAAGATTCGCCAAGTGGATTACCACGGAGGCTACACTGCGGCGGCTGGCGGAGCGATCTACACGGCACGGAATTATCCGTCGGCGTGGTGGAACAAAATCCAAATGGTTTGTGAACCGACCGGTCACATCGTCGGCGGATTCGTGCTCGAAAAGGACGGCGCAGGATATCGAAGCAACAACGTCTTCAATGTCGTTGCCAGCATCGATGACTGGGCGGCACCCATCATGTCGGAGGTCGGACCGGACGGAAACGTTTGGGTGCTCGATTGGTACAACTACATCATTCAGCACAACCCGACGCCGAATGGTTTCAAGACTGGCAAAGGTGCGGCCTACGAAAGCGACTTGCGTGACAAGCGTTTCGGTCGGGTCTATCGGCTGCTCTACCAGCAACAAGCCGCGCCGACACACGCGATGCAGCTTGCAAATGCTTCCGCGGGTGAACTCGTCAAAGCCCTCCAAAGCGACAACTTTTTCTGGCGTCGAACGGCCCAGCGGCTGCTGGTCGAACAAAACGCGACGGACGCAGCG
>JBAUHR010000948.1:0-6826 GCA_049680385.1 Rubripirellula sp.
TCTATTGAGCTGTCGCACCTTTGCCGCTGGACGAACCAGGCGGTTGATACAACGGGCTGTTTTCACCCGTCAGGTAGCCGTAATCTTCTTCGCCGTCGGTAGTCGCGTCGACGGTTGCTTCCGGATCGGCCGCTTCGCCAATCGGTTCAACCGGTGTGTCGTTTTCGCCGCCCACTTCGCCAATGCGAACAGGCAACTTGCCGGGAACAATCCAGTACTCGACCATCCGGCCTTCCGTCATTTTGAACATTGAAAACCCGTTCTCATCACGCTTTTTCACTGTTTCGGCAACGGTCGGCTGAGTAGCACGAGCAGCTTCTTGCTCGCGACGCAATCGTTCTTTCTCTAACGCGGCTTGCTCTTCAGCAGCGCGGTGGTCTTCCAGCCAAGTCAGGAACTCGCGCCCGGCTTGGTTGGATCCATCTTCGGTACTGTAGTCAGCGTCGCTACCAAGACTCAAACGAACACGTCCGAGTTCCTGGGCGTACTGCCAAGCATCAGTATCCTTCTCGTGAATTAGCAATTGAATGTTGCGAAGGTTTTTAGCGCGGTCTTCGCCTGCCCGACGCTCGGTATCACCGTCGAGGGCGTAGACCCGGATCCCCATCAGCACGGTCTTACTCATGCTTTGCGGAATCAGTTCGCTTTTTGCAAAGTAGGCAAGCACGTCGACGCGGTCACCCGGTTGGATCAGGTTCGCGATCGTGACGTCGGTGGCTTTGAGTGCGACGACTCGGTATCCCTTGGGAACCGTCGTCCAGTTTTCGTCCATCAACTTGACGGGCATGATTGCCTCGCCAACATAGAAACGCTGCTTGGCGTACTTTTTCTTCAATACCTCCAAGTCACCGGTTGAGCCCTGTGGGACTCGATCCGAAGGCCACTGTTCCAGGCGAACTCGCTCGGGTGTGATCTCTTCCCCGATGTCGATTGCGACCGTAGCGACGAAGATCTCCGTCGTGCTACCGGTGTTCTGTCCGCTAGCTTGTGCCTTTAGCCATTGATTAGCCATCACCGTCGCAACGGTGCCGCACACTAGGGCAATCAGAAGGTAGAGCGATTTTCGCATTGAATTTTTTGGTCTATACGTGTCATGGACCGATTAGTTAGCCGGCACTAACGTCGGGTGCACTCGAAAATGATTTCGGCTAACAGGGTTCTTCGGTGCCACGCCCCACACCGCTGCAACCCGTACGATCAGCGACTCACCACCGGCACGACCGGCCAGAGCGACGCATCTGCGACAGTCCGCCCAATCGGTACCTTTTACCATCGCCTAGCCGGGCTAAACCTCGGCTTGGCTGTGCCTTTGCACCTCGTCGCTTAAACCAGCATTCCGGCCAGAGCGAAGTAGGCGATTGAACCGATTGCCATCGGGATTCCGTACGGCAACAGGTACATCGTTGGCTTCCGTTCGCGGGCGATCGCTGCCAATTCGCGTGGCTTTTCGGTCTTCCATTCGTGCATGATCTTGTGAGCCATCGCGAAGTGCTTTTCCCACTCGCCCGAACGCCAGATCATGATCGCAGCCATGATGCCGCCAACGATTGCAGTTGCAGCGAAAGCGTAAAGCGTGACGATTGCACCCAACCAGGCACCCACACCAGCGAGCAGTTTCACGTCGCCAGCACCCATACCGCCGCGGTTACGCAGCAACAACAGGCACATCATGCCGACAAAGGTTCCCAGCAGGCTGAACAGCAACCCGTCAGTTCCGAAACCACCTTGGATGGTGCAGTGGATCCAGCCCATGATGATGAACGGGAAAGTCAACCAGTTCGGTACTTTCAAGATCTTTCCATCGATCACGGCGGCAACCACCAATACGATGGTCACGAACCAGACGGTCCAATTTTCGGCGATGCCGTTGAATAAGGTGGTCATATTTCTTCCCCGTGAAGGATTTTGCGTGCGTGCGTGCGAGATCGCGGAAACTGTGCCGTTTTTAACGTGGTCCGATCATCCAACTGAACATCGCGAACAAAAGTGTCACGAAACAGCAGGACAATTGCCAAGCGTAGGCAGCAGCGTCAGCAGGTAGCAGTGGATAGTTCATGTTCGGTTTTCTCCCGCATGTGATTTGGTTGCGGGCCATGACGCAGTCGCGTCGTTTCTTAAAGCAGGTTTGGACTCGAGGCTCGTCTCGTCGGTCTCAACAAGATCAACGAAACCGCTTGATCCAAACGCAAAGCATCTCGGCACGGTGGTGCGGACCGAAATAGGCCCGCACCAATCCGCGTCGAGATATCTATTGGCCGCCAGATCAACCGGCGGCAAGCAACTAGTTGGCAGCGATTGCGGTGCCGACAGCTTCGAACTTAGCGTTTGCGTTGGTACCGATGGTACCGACAGCTGCCAAGCAAACAACGACGATCAGAGCCAACATCACTGCATATTCAACTGCAGTTGGGCCATCTTCTTCTTGTAGGAAGTTAACAATGCTTTGTGTGAAATTCTTCAT
Organism: Rubripirellula sp.; assembly: GCA_049680385.1. Lineage (GTDB taxonomy): Bacteria > Planctomycetota > Planctomycetia > Pirellulales > Pirellulaceae > Rubripirellula. The sequence goes on from JBAUHR010000948.1 coordinate 2,462, forward strand.
GTCAATTTTCTCTCGATTGAGAGCACGTTGGGGTTAGCAACATGCGACGACGACTTGTTGGGTTGATCCGACGTGAATCTTCCCAGTGTGGGGGCAGCCCCGTCTTTCGACTTTCGTCCGACAAGCCTCAGTTACCTTTGGCAGCCCGGCTTTCCTGAGATGAAACGTGATTGCTCACATCCACCCACGGACCCGTAGCTTTGCGTGCCGTCCTCTCGAACGGTTTGCCTTTGTCATGGAAAGCAAGGCTGACCGAAGATCCGCTGAACACCAATCGGTAGTCAGGTTTTCCTCGGCAGCAGATCGAACACCGATCCGCTCACTTCTACAGGAAACCTATGACACAAAACGCGTCTGTCAAAAAACTCTGGCGAGGTAATTCGTAACGCTTCGTTAGAGATCGACAGATGTGACGGTTGTACCGATTGATGCCGTTGTGTTGGTGGTTGCAACTAAGAATCCAAGGTTCTCAACGAACGTCTAGCCTCAACATCCGCCGCAACCGAGTCGGCTGAACGTCCAATCACCACATCGGGCATTCAAAACATCGACGGGATCAGACGAAAGTGTTTTAGAAACTTCGTCCGATGCGTTTGCACCGCCTGCACCACATCGATGCCAACCTCTGCCATCTCCGATTGGTCGGGTTAACCGGCCTCGTTGCATTGATGAGCCGCAGGCGCGTGAAAGAACGCCCCGATAGACTGGCCTACATGAGACTCGCCAATAGACTCACCTACATGCAAAAGCAAACCTAGACCCGGCGTCTATACCGGGAATGGCTTCGCTGCCTAGCTGTGTCGTCCGGCATCCGAAAATCCGGCGATCTTACACCTGCACTTAGGCGGTCTCGTTACACGTCCAGGTTTCGAACGTCCAGCGCATGCGTTTCGATGAATTCGCGGCGTGGTTCCACTTTGTCGCCCATCAGCAAACGGAACATTTCGTCGGCTGCACCGGCGTCGGTCAAGTTGACCTTCAACAGAGTTCGGTTGGCTGGGTCGAGGGTCGTTTCACGAAGTTCTTCCGCGTTCATTTCACCCAGCCCTTTAAAGCGAGTGACTTGCAATCCCTTTTCACCAGCCGCTCGGACTTCGGATAACAGACCACGCAGATCTTCCAGCGGTCGACGAACGTCTTCGCCACGCACCAATTCGAATCGCGCCGTGGTCGAACCGGTACGTTCGATCGGAATCAAATCGTCAATGCTGAATCCAAGCGCCTGCAAGTCTTTCAATCCGCTGTTGATCGTTCGGACTTCATGCAACTCGCGCATGTGAGCCAAGTTGTCCGGTGGAACTTTGACTTTCGGTTCGGCCGACGGGTTGACGGTGTCCTCGGTGATCTCGAGCGCATCTTCTTCGTCGTCTTCGATGTCCAACGTCAAACCACGTTCGTTCAAGAACTCTTCGACGGCGTCTTGAGTCATGAACCAGTTTTCCTCGTTGCCATGCGTCACCAACAGCGACGGCAATTTCTCGGCGACCGGGTCGTACCGCATCGCATGGATTCGCAAACTGATTCCGTGCTGTTCGAGCGCAACGACCGCATCTTCCATCGCGGCAAGTGCGGTACACAGCGCACGCATTTGTTCGCCTTCGACGCGGCGACCGTCTTCGGCTTCGAAAACGGTGTCATTGAGACCACGTTCGAGCAACTGGGTCTTCATCTCGCCATCGGTTTGGATGTAGTACCGTTTCTTGCCGTGTTGAACACGGAACAGCGGCGGCTGGGCGACGTAAACGTGACCGCGAGCCACTAGCTCGTACATTTGCCGATAAAAGAAACACAACAGCAGCGTCCGAATGTGGCTGCCGTCGACGTCGGCGTCGGTCATGATGACGATTTTGTCATAACGACGTTTGGTCAAGTCTTGGTCGGCACCGATGCCGGTCCCAATCGCCTGGATCATCGATTGAACTTCGTTGTTTTCCAACACCTTAGCTTCGCGCGACTTGTAGGCGTTGATGATCTTACCGCGAAGCGGCAGAATCGCCTGGAACTCGCGCATCCGTCCACCTTCGGCCGATCCACCGGCCGAATCACCTTCCACCAGGTACAGTTCGCACTCATCGCGATTCTTGCTGATACAGTCACGCAGCTTGCCAGGCAGACCACCGCCCGACAAAGCATCTTTGCGTTTTCGCAGCAGATCTTTCGCTTTACGAGCAGCCTCGCGAGCTTCCGCGGCCAGCATGCCCTTGCGAACGATCGTCACCGCAACACGCGGGTTCTCTTCCATGTATTTCGATAACTGTTCACCGACCGCACCGCTAATGATGCCGTCAACGAAACTGTTACCAAGTTTGGTTTTGGTCTGGCCTTCGAACTGGGGTTCGGGAACACGCACGCTGATCACAGCCGTGATGCCTTCACGGAAATCATCACCCGCCGGCGCGACGCCTTTGAACAGATTTTCCTTTTTGCCGTAGTTGTTTAGTGTCCGCGTCAACCCGCTGCGGAAACCCGATTCGTGGGTACCGCCTTCGGTCGTGTGAATGTTGTTGACGTACGACTGGACATTCTCGGTGTACTCGGTCGTGTACTGCATCGCAACGTCGTACTGGACACCGTCCTTTTCGCCGACGATCCGAATGACGTCCGAATGCACCGGATCGCTAGCACGGTTGAGGTGTTCGACGAATTCAACGATGCCGCGTTCGTACTTGAAGTCACCGCCTTCGCCATTGCGTTCATCCAAGAACTTGATGTGAACGCCACTGTTCAGAAACGCCAACTCTTGCAGCCGCTTGTACAACGTGTCGTAGTTGTACTTGGTTGTGCTAAAGATTTGCCCGTCGGCTTTGAAGGTCACCTTGGTGCCCGTCTTTTTCGTCGCGCGTCCTTTGGAAACGGCGGTGGTTGGCACGCCCCGTTCGTATTCCTGAGTCCACGTGAATCCTTCGCGACTAACTTCGACATTGGCCCACTGGCTTAGGAAATTCACGACCGTGACACCGACGCCGTGCAAACCGCCTGAAGTTTGATAGGCACCCTTTTTGAACTTCCCACCGAACTTCAAAACGGTCATCACGCCTTCAAGCGTCGTGACTTCGCGGTCAAGTTCTTCGGAAAGCTGATCGTGACGATCGATTGGAATCCCACGACCATCGTCCTCGACCGTGACACTGCCGTCGGTATGAACGACGACGGACACCGACTTGGCAAAATCAGCCATCGCTTCGTCGATTGAATTGTCGACGACCTCGTACACCAAGTGGTGAAGGCCGCGAGTGCTGGCGTCACCGATGTACATACTGGGCCGTTCGCGGACGTGTTCAAGGTCCGACAAGTGTTGCAGGTCCTTGCCCTCGTATTCTTGATTGGCCGCCGGAATCGACGACGCCTGCATGACGGATGCCGAGCCTGATTCGGACATGGCTGGATCAGTCGCAGCTTGATCGGATGAAGCCGCGTCAGTCGTGACTTGTTCGGTCGTGGCCGGGGTGGTTTCCGATGCGTTTTCGTCGGGGGTATCTGCGGAAGGAGCGTCGCTCATGAAAGCCTGCAAAAAGACGAAGAAAAAGGACGTGAGCACACCGGTGTGCGAACCCCAACAGTATAGCGTTTTTCGATCTCCAACGCAGTGGGTCTGCCACTCCTGCGGCGGTCGCGAATGGCCGTCCGACGCGGTCCAACCGGACGGGGGCTCGGCACGTCTGAAACCGGCGTTTCCGCCCGTTTTCGCCCGCAGTACGTCAATCATTGGCCTTGCCGGGTGATAAATCGGCTTGGCGAGCAGTGGCTAGCGTTTTGGTAGGTAACGTTGGTAGGCAGCCACCGCCAACACGTCGCATCGTTCGTTTTCGACGTGACCGGCGTGCCCTTTGACGTGCTCGTAATTGATTTGGTGAGTTTGCATCAATTGGTCAAGTTGCTTCCAAAGCTCGACATTCTTGACTTCGGCTAGCTTTTTGCCTTCTTTCCGTTTCCAGCCCCGCGACTTCCATCCGGCCATCCACGACTTCATGCCCTGAAGGACATAGGTGCTGTCGGCATATAACGTGACTTCGCACGGTTCTTTCAAGACCTGCAATCCGCGAATCACCGCCGTCAACTCCATTTTGTTGTTGGTCGATTCGGGTTCGCCGCCAGCCTGCTCGAGCTCTTTCTGCGTCTTGTCACATCTTAAGATGAACGCCCAGCCACCTGGACCCGGGTTTCCGCTGCACGCGCCGTCGGTATAGAGGCTGACTTTCTTCATGACGAAAAGTTAACGCAGATGCTAGGACGTTACAATTCATGGCGGGCACACGATCGCATTTTCTTTCCGGGCCATCCGATGATCCACAAACCAACCTCCACCATCTCGGCACTGCTGGTCACGAGCATCCTTTGGACGACTTCCTGGACGGCTCCTTGTGC
>JBAUHR010000949.1:0-5316 GCA_049680385.1 Rubripirellula sp.
CCGATGTGGCTGTTGGATTTGTTGGCTCATTGCGGCAGTGGCATGGCATCGACTTCTTTGCCGAAGCAATGGTGAAAATTGCGAAAGAATGTGACCACGCCAAGTTCGTGATTGTTGGACGGGGCGAATACGAAGAAGAATTGCGCCGCATCGTTGAAAGCGGTGGCATTCAAAACAAAGTACAGTTGGTCGGTGCCGTTCCGCACAGCGAGGTCTATCCGTTGATCGCCGCAATGGACATTGGTGTGATGCCTGACTCAAATGAATTTGGCTCCCCGATGAAAATCCTTGAGTACATGGGGATGGGGTGTGTACCAGTTGGGCCTCGCCTGGGACCGATCGAAGAACTGATTGAAGATGGGGTGACGGGGCGAATCTTCACTCGTCGAGATCAAGACTCATTCGTAGAGGTCATGAACGAGTTATTGAGAGACGATACGATGCGTCAAAGAATCAGCTTGAACGCGGCCGAACACGTCGTTTGCAACCGAACTTGGGAGATCAATGCGCAAGACATCATTGACCTGGTTCACCATGTCGCGCCCCACCCTGACAAAGACCCTGCTGCAGAATAGCTGAACGCTGTACATGTAGCTGTCGGGCTGCGTTTGATGATCTATGCGGAACAGCAGTTTTATCGACATGCTGATGAGACCGCTCGCGACCAAGCAATGCAAAGGAAATGGCCAGTAAGCAAACGTTATGAAAAAAATTGATTTGCCAAATTTCGATCAGCAACGCATCATTGTTGCTCGAGAAACGGGTGAGGAATTCGTGCGTGACGGACGCCCAATACCTCACCCGATGATTCCTACAAGTGAGTCCGTCGATCGAGACGCACTTGCAACGTTACTGTATTCCGGAACCGTGTTTCCGCCTGCAACTATTTTCAAAGGTTATTGTTCGCTCGGATTAGGTGGCAGCCTAGCACTAGCTGACGGCAAGGCGGACTACGCGTCAGCCGAGAACCTATTTGATCATGATCAATCTCCTCTGCCGCAAAACTTTGATTGCATCTCAAATTTGGCTGCGTCGATGGCCAACGACGAAATTGATTTTGACAAAACGACATTGCTACTAAGCGAAGGGAAAGACTCAACTGGAATTGCGTTGGCAATAGCCGAGTTAGGACAAAAAGTAGACTGTCTGACCTTTGCCAATTCAGACACAAACGTTGGATTCGTCGAGTCGATTGCGAAGCGTCTTGGTTTCCGGCTAACCGTCGTGCGCTATGGAAACATGCAAATCACGGATGATTCGCTTGATCGCTTGACCCGTGTTTTCGAACCGACGTTGGACCAAGCTTTTCTTTCCTATCTCTTGCTGCCGATGGAAGCGTTGGAAGGAAGAACGATTCTCGATGGAATGGGAAATGACATCTACATGGGACATCTACCTTCGAAACAGCAACGACAGGCAACAAGCGTATGCAGCGCTGTTGCAAAGGTAGTTCCGGATTCGCTGCGAAACCGTTTGCGAGACATCAGTTGTAGCGACCGTCCGTCGACCGGCGTTCCGTTTCGCAGTTTCACCGAATGCCAGGGACTGTTTAACGGCTTCAGCGAGGCGCTAGTTCAATGAAGCACAACGGGCACCGTGACACGACTCTCAGAGATCGACCGCACTTGGAAGTCGCTAGGGTTCGAGCGAGCAAGAGCGCTTTCACGAGGCCGTTTTTTGGACAATTACAGTTTCAGCGGAAAGTCGATTGCCCTTGCTGAGATGATCCAAGGGCGAGTTGTATTTCCATGGTGTTCGCCAACCTTGGCAAATCGGATGGCTGCGATACAAAGCGACTTCCAATTTCAATGGCCTGGGAAGAACAAATTGCTGCTGCGCGATTCGATCGCAAAGCGAATGGACTACCAACAACCCAAAGTTGGCTTTCGCGCGCCCGTACCCAAAATACTTATCGAAAACCGGAAATTGCTGGAAGTTGTGATCGGTCAGTCAGCCACTCTGGGAAGCGAGTTAAAGTCGTTTTTGCTCGCACTCGATCCGAGCAGTCCGAGACTAGCGTGCGGCTTTCTTTATGCGCTTTGGGAGCATGCCGTGGAAAGAAGACGCACAGCCTAGACTGAAACACTTGCTCCAAACCCCAGCACATCACAACCGAAGCATGCGAACTCAAAGCTTATGAATATTCGTTTCTGGAAGCCACTTTCGCTCTTTAGCGTCTTGCTAGTGGCAGGACTGCATAGTCAAGACCAATTGAGTTCACTGCTTGGGACAGGTGGACGCATGCCCTTAGCACCCCAATTGTTGGCTACGGCCTCGGCCGATGAGCCGCTGGCCAATCTGAGGCGGTTGCAGGATTCAGGATGGTTGATCCCAGATCCCACCGATTGGTGGTTGGACCATCCAAATTCGGCCCAAATAAAGAAGGCAATCGTAACGGCGGCGATAAACGACAGGAGTGGAATTTGCGCAAAGCGATTCTGGATTCCCCGGGTTCTGACACCAGGAAACTACGATCCTGGGGTCATGAAGTCGGTGACTACGAATTCGCGTTTCAACGACTCGACGATGGTACGTGTAGCGCTTCGCGCACATTACGAACGAGACATTGGACATGACCCACAGGCGTACGCTCGGTCAATGGCGGAAGCCAAATCGCTGTTCCACAGCCATATCGATGCGAAACTGGCGAGCGAAAAACGCTTCCCCGGCTTTATCGTTGCTTCTGTGGTCACATGTGATGAGTTGACGGCAGTGCTCGCACTGGACTGGATTCAATGGGACAGCAAGGCAGAGTTTGAAGAGGCATATTCAAAAGTAAAAAAACTCATTGATCGCAACATTCTCTCGTGCGAACAGAACAACAGAAACTGGCGTTCAGACGGGACGAACCAAGGCGAGGGCCACTGGAACGCTAGTAGCTATGTGACGAGCGCATACTATTTGGAGCAGTTTCTTGCGATTGGCGTGTTTGGCATCAACCCCGGTGGTGATTCTCATCGCTGGGCTGACGAGGCAATTGACCGAATTGGTATCAACCCGACTGACGACCAAACAGCCGTGTACTCGACTTTTGATGCGGCAAACACACTGAACCTGCTTTCGCTAGGAAATGGTGGGGGACGCGAATGGGGGGCCCATGATTCATCGACATCGCTCGGTGGTTACGAGTCCAGTCTCGCCTTCGGTGCGACGGTGCAACTCAGGATGCTAGATACAGCGACAAATTCACATTGGGATTTGGTTCAAAATAGCCTGTACTTGAATTCTCGACACCTAGGGCTTTGCGTCCATGAAGACCTGTTTGTTGAGCACACTGGTTTCCATCCAGACGCTGCAGGAATGGTTGAAACTTGGGCCCGATTGTTTAATGGAAAGACCGCAGGCTCGCGTTACGCCTGGCTAACCCAGCGATCGCCGAATCACACATCGACAAAATTGTCTGTGTTTCAAGCGATTGCAGGAGAAAAGCCTGCTGCCGAAGCGCCACCGGCGAAGCCCTTTGCGGATCGAGTTGGATCGCGTTGGTACTACCTAGAGGACCAGTCGCGACCAGACAGCACCTTTCGGATGTGCGCTCATTTGCGGTCACTCGATTGCCATCGCGAAATGGGAGACGAGCGGGTCTTGAGATTCGCAGTTGGAAAGGTTGGCTTAGTGGAAGGCCACGGAAATCGAAGTTCGCCCAGCGGTGCCTTGTCGAATGGGATCTGGGTAGGCCAAAAGGCTCCGTCGGGCGACCCGCAGTTTGCATCGAGAGACTGGTGGAGCCAAGGCATGTCACAGGAGATTTACCACAGCTCAAATCGAGCAGTCATGCCGCAACCGGTTGCCAGCCAAGCAAGGTACTTAAAGGGAAAGCAACCGAAACCGGCTTTCGTGGACGGCAGTTTTTCATGGACACAGGATTGGTCCGAGTGGTGCGGGATCTTCAATGGGAAGCAGGTAGCCGCAGACCCTCGATGGACAAAGGCCGTATCAAGTTACGAAATAGCCCCCGAAGCGAAGTCGATAATTGTCACCGACACGCTTGCAATCGATCTAACCGATGACCTTTACCTTGGTTGGCACTTTTCGCCCTCACATCCGCCACAGATGCTGCCTAACGGATTTGAGTTTGGTGATGGCATTGATTTAATCCGTGTTACTATCGAGCCGCTTGATGATTTCACGCTAGTTCCACGCGTCAAGAGGAATCCTAGCGGATTTGATTTAGGGACTTACAAACTTGGGCTAGACTGGCACAGCACCGGCAACGGTGGAAAACTCGACCGGATTGCTGCAAACGTGGGTTTTGTCCCCCAAAAACCAAGTCCAAGTGGGACCTACAAAGTCCGGATTACCATTCAGGCAAACCCCTAGATCGAATTGGGGATCCGCAAGGAAATGCCAGTGACTGCGTCTAGAACGTTAGACATTCGTAGCGTTCGGAGTGCGCATGATTCGACGTTCGTCGATTGCACCACCTGGTCACGGGGGCGACTTTCTTGATTCCTTGCAGTGTGATTTCTTCCGTCGGTCATACCTCTCCTATGATTCTGCTTTTCTGGATTTCGGCGTTTGCGTTTGCGACGCCGTTTTTGTTTTATCCCGTTGGGATATTTTTGCTGTCACGATTGCGGCGAGAACCTGCGATTGGCTCGGCGACTCCTACGGCGACGTTGGTGATTAGCGCGTTCAATGAGGCAGAGTGCATTGGCGAAAAAATCGCCAATGCACTGTCGCTTGATTACCCAGCGCATCTTTTTGATGTGATGGTGATTTCCGATGCCTCCGATGACGGCACGGATGAAATTGTTGAAGGATGGGATGATCCACGAGTGACGCTATGTCGCATGAAACGCCGATCGGGAAAGTCCGCCGGACTGACGCGGTTCTGCCCGCGAACGTCGGCCGACATCCTTGTCTTCACGGACGCCAATTCCATTTTCAAACCCGATGCGTTGACCAAACTGGCGAGGCACTTTGATGACATTGACCTGGGCTATTCCGTTGGTCGACAGAGCTACACGAACATCAACTCGTCTTCATCAGATTCAGAAAACATTTATTGGTCGATCGAATTGATGATGAAAGCGTGGGAGAGTCGCTTGAGTAGCGTCGTCGGTGCAGACGGAGCGATTTATGCGCTGCGAAGCGAATTGTTCGAACCACTTTCGGCGGAAGACATCAACGATTTTCTGCTTCCATTAAAGGTGGTCGCGAAAGGGTATCGAGGCGTCTTCGATCCAGAGGCGGTTTGCTTCGAAGATGCTGCTCCGGATTTTTCCGGTGAGTTTCGTCGCAAACGTCGGATTGTGAATCGTAGTATGCGGGCGGTCTTGAAAGTGCGTGAGGCAATGAACCCGTTTCGTGTTG
>JBAUHR010000950.1:0-5699 GCA_049680385.1 Rubripirellula sp.
AGGACGGTGCGGCTGTATTCGACGCCCTGACCGCCGAAATCGCCAAGTCGCTTGGCAAGGGTGGCCCTGGTCAATTTGCGATCCCTGGTCTGTGCAAGATCGTCCTGAAGGACGTTCCCGCTAAGCCAAAGCGTAAGGGACGCAACCCAGCCGACGGCCAAGAAATCTGGTTGAAGCCAAAACCAGCTAGCAAGAAGCTGTCGATTCGTCCTCTGAAGGGCCTGAAGGAAATGGCGTAAAGCCATTTGCTTCCTCAAAGATAAATCAGAATGACGACTCAGATTGTGGGTCGTTATGAAACGTTGGGCTCGCCTGTTTACAGGTGAGCCATTTTTTTGGCTTGATGTCTTTCAAAGATCCCGCGATTTGGTCTCAAATCGACGCTAGAGTGCCCCTGGGACACCCTCGTCGCGTTTCGCGGCAAAGCCCATCCAAAGGCTTATCGTGGCATCCGGGGCGTGGAAGGCCCGTCAGCGTCGATCACGGAAGCGTCGGATGCTTGCTCGATCGTCTCGTAGCGGCCGCGAGTTCTTGCTTCACCCTCCGTTCCAAGGAGGCCCCGAGCCTAAGCGATAGAAGGTTTCCAGCACTGAACTCGCTTCTCCTCGCAGACGCTCGACTCTCTCGAAGGGAGATTGAAGTAAACGCTTGCAAAATAGTGACTCAAAAACCGTACGACCGTGTTAGATCGAAGGCAAGCGTCGACTACGGCTGTTCACTATCGGGTTGGTCTCGTTTGTGACGTTCAATCACAGACTCGATTCGAACAGCCTTCTTTCCTTTGAAAGCGCCAACGCGAGTTTGGAACTTGGGCACGTCCTGAACCGCCAGTTCCAGCGGCGAGGTGACTTCCTTTTCGGTCGTAATCACGTCGCCCACTGCTAGTTCCAGCAGATCCCTCGTGCGAATCTTCGATGTCGCAAGTGTGACGACGATGTCAACGGGCGCATCTTTTACACTCGTTGAGATTCGATCGCGAGATTCGACTGTGGGGGTTCCCTTGCCGTAGCCAACCCAGCCGTTGCGGGAAAGGCGAGAGTTAAAGCTTTCGATCGTGTTGAAGGGGATGCACAGGTTCATCATGCCCCGGTTTTTACCTAGCAGTACTTCAAAGCCGATCAAGATCACGACTTCGTTAGGCGGAACAATTTGTACTAACTGAGGATTGCTTTCGACTTTCTCGACTTCAACGTCGAGTTCGGAAATATTTTCCCAAGATTCTTTCAGGCATTTCAGGAACAACGCTACCACGCGCCCGATCAAGCGGTTTTCGATTTCGGTCAACGGACGCCGAATCGTTTCGTTTGGATTGGGATCGCCGCCAAGCATTCGGTCAATGATTGCATAGGACAGTGACGGTGCGATGTCCAGAATCCAGTTGCCTTCAAGCGGATCGGGCTTGAGCACGTTGAAGCAGCTAGGGTTGTCGAGACTGAAAACGAACTCGCTGTACGTCAACTGATCGACACTCAGCAATTTGACTTCGATCATCGTTCGAAGCATACCCGAGACCGACGCACCAAAATTTCTAGCGAGCGACTCGTGAAGCGAATGCATCGCCCGCATCTGATCTTTCCCGACTCGTTCGGGGCGTTTGAAATCGTATGCGGTAACCCGGGCATTGGCGGCCGCCGCGGGCGCCGAACGGACTGCTGACGCCGTCGGGCTTTTCTCTTCGCTTATTTTCGGCGCCTGCGGTTTTGGCGGCGCGCCGTCGACCGTCTCCATCGCCTTGAGCAGGCTTTCAACTTGGTTCTGACTGAGTGATTCGTCGGGCATATCCATGTCCCCTTTCGAAAGAGGGATTGATGGCAAGCATACAGATGTTCAAGAAGAATTCCCAAACCCGTGATCGCTGCGTCAATTCCTAAGACTTATCGCCTAACACTTATTCTCTGACTTGTCCGTTTCCGCGGACGATGTACTTATAGCTTGTCAGCTCTCGCATCCCACAGGGGCCGCGCGCGTGGACTTTGTCCGTTGAGATACCGATTTCGGCACCCAATCCAAATACTCCACCGTCGTTGAATCGCGTACTGGCGTTAACCATTACCGCGGCGCTATCCACGCGGTTGGTGAACGTTTCCGCTGCTGCCAGATCGCTGGTCACGATTGCGTCAGTGTGGTGCGATCCGTGCTGATTGATATGGGTGATTGCTTCGTCGATCGAGTCGACAATCGCAATGCTGATCGTTGGACCGAGGTATTCAGTACCCCAGTCACTGTCGCTGGCGGCGACGGCATCCGACAGTATTTCAGCCGCCCGCGCGTCGGCCCGCATTTCAATCGAATGAGTTCGCAATCGCTTTGCGATTGCTGGCAACGCTTTCGTCGCGATCGATGAATGAATCAATAGTGACTCGCATGCATTGCAAACACCCATTCGTTGGCACTTTGCATTTTCGATGATCTTGGCAGCCATTTCGATATCGGCTGATGGATCAACATAGACGTGGCAGTTTCCGTTGTAGTGTTTGATCACCGGCATCGTCGCTTCTTTGGCGACACGGCGGATCAAACTTTCGCCTCCACGAGGAATCGTCACGTCGATCAATTCGCCCAACGACAAAAAGTGGCCGACGGCTGCTCGGTCGGTCGTCGCAACCAGTTGAACCGAACCCGTCGGGATACCGCAGGTGTCACCGGTTTCGGACAGAATGTCAACGATTGCACGGCTGCTGTTGATCGCCTCTTTGCCGCCACGCAGGATCACCGCATTGCCGCTCTTGATGCAGATGCCGGCTGCGTCCGCCGTAACATTAGGGCGACTCTCGTAGATGAAAAACACGACACCCAGCGGGACGCGGCGCTTTAAAATCTGCAGTCCGCCTGGCCGCGTAAATCCGTCCATGACTTCGCCGACCGGATCAGGCAGCGCAGCGATCTCGCGCAGGGCACCAGCAATGGCAGCAATTCGTGTTTCGTCGAGCCTCAGTCGGTCGACCGCTGCGTCGGTCAAGCCGTATCCCGGTGCTGCGGCTAAATCGATCGCGTTGGCTGCAATGATTTCGCTGGCTCGGTCAATCAAGGCGTCGGCGGACTTTTCGAGCCAGCGATTCTTGACGGCGGTATCCAAGCACGCCAATTCGTACGACGCAGTACGAGCGATCTCGGCAGTTTGACGGCAGTATTGACCGAGTTCGGGCTCGGCGGCGGTCGAGGACATGTCTTGGGGGGGAAAGCGAGGCAAAATACGGCGAGTAGAACAAACGCCGTTTGATTCTCGACAATGTAGCGCCCAAGGTCAACGTCGATCAGCTAAATCGCGTTCACGCGTGTTTCAGGCAGCCGGCGGTCTGTCGACCTCGGTCCTTGGATGCCAGTCGGTTTCGACCCGACGTTTTGGCTTCGTACAGCAGCACGTCGCAGGCCATGTAGGCGGCGTCCCAGGAATCGTCCGGCGGGGTGTTGATGACGCCCGCACTCGAGGTAACTGAAATCGCTAAGTCTCCGGCGGTGACTTTTTTGCTTGCCAATTCCCGCAACGTTCGGTCGATAAACGAAACGGCCACTGGCAGCGAATAACCTGGCATCAGGATCGCAAATTCTTCCCCACCGAATCTTGCTGCCAACATCCGTGGACCAATCGAGTCGGCCAAGAATTGCCCGACGTGCCTTAGGACGGCGTCGCCGAAGAAGTGGCCATGTTGATCGTTGATCCGTTTAAAGTGGTCGAGGTCCAGAATCGCCATCGACATCTCCGTCCCGCTCTTGCTGGTCGATTCCAATGATTCGGCAAACCATGTCTTTAGATGCCGGCGATTGGGCATTCCGGTCAGTGGATCGGTGTCTGCTGCAGCTTGGAAGCCTAGAACTTTCTGTTGGCGAGCAATGGCGAATATCAGGGATCGGTACAGCATCTGGCCTGTGAGATGGTCCTTGGACATAAAGTCCTGGGCACCACTTTCGATCGCTAGCAACGCAAGTTCTTCGTCGTTCAGATCCGTAAGGACGACGACTGGAAGACGAGCGTCCATGGCGCGGATCTTGTCAAAGGACTCCAGGCCTTTGGCATCTGGCAGCGACAAATCGAGCAGGCTGACGTCAAAGTCTTCAGTGCCCATCAACGAGATGGCGGCTTCCAACGTTTCGGCTCGGCAGACCGAGAAATTCAGGAACGGGTTGCACTCCAAAAGCCGTGTCACAAAGATTGCGTCGTTCTCGGTGTCCTCAACAAGCAGGACCTGGATTGAGCGCGTGTTGGTAAGCATCTGCTGCCTTCGGAATGTTGTGAAGAGTTGACTTCTACCTCCTTGCGGCCTCAGGATTGCGCCTCCCAAGGTCACTGCCACTCGATATGCCCCTCCTAATTGCGAAGGGGTGGATCGGTCGCAAATGCCCCATTTGGTCTTTCGGTAAACCGCACTCGCAATATGGATGCGATCAATTCGATCCTGTCAACGTTTCTGTCAATGCGACGGTCTACTCGCGCCAGACGTTGCAGCCGTCATGGATTGACCTTGGACCAGAATCGCCAACTCGTCACTGCCGCGGCTTTTGCAGGGAAACAGGAAAAGTCCTACGGTTGGGGCGTTGACGAATTGATGCAATCTGAGAAACTCTGCAACTGCTGTAACAGCACCCACGCAATTTGCGGCCGTGGCGAAACTGGCAGACGCGCAAGGTTGAGGGCCTTGTGGGAGATAATCCCGTGGAGGTTCGAGTCCTCTCGGCCGCATCGAATGGTGGAACATGGCAGAGATCGTTTTCCACGACCGGTACGCTGGCCAGGACTGTGTTGAAAAGGTTTACGGTGAAGGCTTCTTGCGGTGGACGTACGAAACGCTGCCTGGAAAAATCTCGCTACACAGTGCAGTCAAGCGATCCTGGTTCTCGCGGTGGTATGGCTGGCGGATGGACATGGCGAAATCTCGCCAGAAAATTGCCCCGTTCATTTGCGAGTACGGCCTCGATCCAGACGAATTCGTTTGCTCGCCTGATCAATTCGCGAGCTTCAACGAGTTCTTTTCTCGAAAGCTGCGGCCGCAGGCCCGGCCGATTGATTCATCCGAGTCGTCGGTTGTCTTTCCAGCCGATGGGCGGCACCTTTGCGTGCCCGACTTGTCTAAATGCGATGGACTTTTCGTCAAAGGCAAGATGTTCGATTTGGCGACCTTGGTGGGCGATGCCAAGTTGGCTGATCGCTACGCATCCGGCGCCCTGCTTTTGTCGCGGTTATGCCCGGTCGACTATCACCGGTTTCATTTTCCCGTCGCAGGTGTTCCTGGACCGTCAAAGTTGCTGAACGGTCCGCTGTTTTCGGTCAATCCTATCGCGCTTTGCCAGAACATTCAGATTCTTGCGACTAACAAACGCACGTTGACCGAGTTGCAGACCGAGCACGTGGGCACTGTCTTGGTGATGGAGATTGGCGCCACCTGTGTCGGCAGCATTTGCCAAACCTACGAGCCTGGTCAAAGAGTCGCGAAAGGTGAAGAAAAGGGCTACTTTCGATTTGGCGGATCATCGACGATCGTTATCTTCGAGCCCGGTCGAATCCGCTTTGACGACGATCTCGTCAGCAATTCGCAATCAAATCGAGAGCTCTACGCAAGAATGGGCGACCAAATGGGGACGACGCTCGAGTAGTTGTTTAGCGTAAGACCAGGCTGCCAGCCTGTCCCGCAAGACACGGCAGTGCGTGACCCTGCGACTCTGCTCGCAGGGTGTACTTTGTGTTGGTTCATGGCCTGCTTCGC
>JBAUHR010000951.1:0-7639 GCA_049680385.1 Rubripirellula sp.
ATCCCGCGAGCGGAGTCGCGGGTCCACGTTGGGTGGCCCGTTTTGGATGAGCATTTCCCTGCGGTTAGATGTTCGCACCGCCGAATCGATGATGCCGCCTAGCGTTCATTCGACTAAAATACTGGCATGCGATATCCCACCTTTTTGCTGACTGCACTGTTTGCTGTTCCCGCCTTGGCAGCCGATTCGCCCGTCACGTTTAACCGTGACATTCGGCCGATTCTGTCGGAGAACTGTTTCCATTGCCACGGCCCCGACGATGCTCATCAAGAAGCCGGCTTGCGGTTGGACATTGCCGGCGACGTTGACTTTGATGAAGTCATAGCTCGCGTGACTTCGGACGATCCCGATACGATCATGCCGCCGCCCGATGCGGACCGCGTTCTTAAACCAGACCAAATCGACGTGATCGAGCGCTGGGTCGGACAAGGTGCCCAGTACCAGGGCCATTGGTCATTCATCTCGCCGACACCTCCTGAGATTCCTGCCGATGATGATCCGGCACTGTTGCCGATTGATCGCTTGATCCAGCGTAAGCTTGACGAACAAACGATTGCACCGGCGCCGCCGGCGTCGAAAGAAACGCTGATTCGCCGAGCCACGTTTGACTTGATCGGATTGCCACCGACGATCGATGAAATCAACCAGTTCTTAAACGACGACTCGCCGTCGGCTTACGAACACTTGATCGACCGACTTCTCGACCGGCCCCAATACGGCGAACGGATGGCGTCGGAGTGGTTGGACGCGGCTCGGTACAGCGACACGTACGGTTTCCAAGTGGACCGAGACCGCTTTGTCTGGCCTTGGCGCGACTGGGTCATCGGCGTGCTCAACGACAACATGCCCTACGACCAATTCATCACCCAGCAACTTGCTGGCGATTTGATGCCGCCCGCAGCAACGACCGAGGAAACTCGCAAGCAAATCCTTGCGACGACGTTCAACCGCCTGCATCCGCAAGAATCCGAGGGCGGCAGCGTTCCCGAAGAATACCGCATCGAATACGTGACGGACCGAGCCCAAACGGTTGCCACGGCGATGATGGGGCTGACGTACGAATGTTGCCGCTGCCACAACCACAAGTACGACCCGATCAGCCAAGACGAGTATTTTCAATTGACCGCGTTCTTCGACAACATCGACGAAGCCGGTTTGTATTCGTTCTTCACCGATGCGATCCCAACACCCACATTGACGTTGCCGACGCTCTTGCAAGAAGCGTCGTTAAAAGCGAGTCGCGAGAATCTTGCGGCAGTCGAACAAGCGGCAAGAGAAGTTCACCATGAACACCGTGCATTCTGGCAACGACAAATCGACGACGGCCACTTCACAAACTTCCAAGTCACGCCGCCGATTTATTCACTCGACTTCGAACACTCGCCACCGGGCCGCAACTCGCTGGTCGACGGCATCGACGGGGAAGCTTTCAAGTTGACGGGCGATGACGTGGTCAACACGACGGTCGGAAACTTCGACCGCAGCGAACCGTTTTCGGTATCGCTGTGGATCAAGACGCCGGACGTTAAAGATCGCGCCGTTGTGTTTCACCGTTCGCGGGCCTGGACCGATGCGGCCAGTCGCGGTTACGAGCTGCTGATCGAGGATGGCAAGCTGGCTTGGTCACTGATCCACTTCTGGCCGGGCAATCAAATCAGCATCAAGACCACCGCCGCCGTGCCGGTCGGCCAATGGGTTCACGTTGCCGTGACGAACGATGGATCCAGTCGTGCTGAAGGACTGCGGATCTACGTCGATGGAAAGCGGGCTGAAACTGAAACGATTCAAGACTCGCTGACCAAGAACATCACCGGCGGCGGTGGCGACACGATCGCAATCGGCGAACGGTTCCGTGACCGCGGATTCAAGAACGGCTTGGTCGACAAACTGCGAGTTTTCGATGTCGCAATCACCGAATTCGAAGCCCGAAACGAAGCAGCGTTGCCGCCGCCACCAGATGATGTGTCATCGGAAATACTGATCGACCACGCGCTCGCTCGCCACGATGCATCCATCGAGTCGCTTGGTGAAAAACTGCGGGACGCACGAACGGCTAAGTGCCGGGTCGAAGACGAATTGCAAGAGATCATGGTGATGCGCGAATCCGCAGGGCGGCGAGACACTCACGTGCTCGGTCGCGGCGACTACAGCCAACCCGGAAAAGTTGTCTCGCCAGGAACGCCTGCATCGATGTTGCCGTTCCCCGCCGACGCGCCACGCAATCGACTGGGGCTGGCCCAGTGGTTGACCGATCCCAAGCATCCGCTGACGGCGCGCGTGGCAGTCAATCGATTGTGGCAAATCCTGTTTGGGACCGGTCTGGTCCGCACGCCCGAAGACTTTGGCAGCCAAGGCACTCCGCCGTCGCACCCCGACTTGCTGGACGAACTGGCGACTCGGTACATCGCAATCGGCTGGGACACCAAGGCGATGCTAAAACGAATCATGATGTCGCGCACCTATCGCCAATCCAGCCGGAATCCGGACGAGTCGTCGACTCGAAAAGATCCCGAAAACATCTACCTGAGTCGTTTTCCGTCGTACCGATTGCCGGCCGAAATGATGCGAGATGCGTCGTTGGCGATCAGCGGCAAGTTGGTCAAGACGATCGGCGGACCGCCGGCGAAACCTTACGAAGTGGAAGCGTCGTTCAAGCCGGTTGACCGCGACAAGGGCGACGGATTGTACCGCCGCAGCCTCTACACGTACTGGAAACGCACCGCGCCAGCGCCCGTGATGATGACGCTTGACGCCCCGTCACGCGACGTTTGCCGAGTCAGTCGCGAACGCACGGCGTCTCCGCTGCAAGCCTTTGTCATGCTGAACGGCCCCCAGTACGTCGAGGCGGCTCGCGGGTTCGCAGAAGTACTGGCCAAAAAGTACGCTGGTGACACGCTGGGCAGCGCCGGAGTCACCGAAGCATTCCTTGCGATCACCAGTCGCCAGGCGAACGGCAACGAGCAACAAGTTCTTGAAGAACTTTATGTCAAACAGAAATCCTATTTCGATGCCGATCCGGCGCGAGCGACCGAGTTGCTGAGAGTCGGTGATTCGGCGTTCGATAAGAACTTGCCTGGATCATCGGTTGCGGCCATGACGGTCGTCATTGGAACCTTACTAAACTACGACGGAAGCATGGTGAAGCGATGAACACGAACTTCTCTCGACGATCACTGCTGCAAAACAGTGGCCTTGGCTTTGGCGCGATGGTTGCCGGCCAAATGTTGGCGGCCGAGTCGCTGGCTTCTGAATCCACGGGCGGCGTGCTGTCGGCGATGCATCATGCGCCGAAAGCGAAACGTGTGATCTTCTTGTTTCAGTCCGGCGCGCCGTCGCAGCTTGATTTGCTGGACTACAAACCACTGCTCAACGAAAAGCATGGCACCGAATTGCCGGACGAAGTTCGCGGTGGCCAGCGGCTGACGGGCATGAGCGGCAACCAATCGAGTCTGCCGCTGGTCGGTTCGCCGTTCAAATTCACCCAGCACGGGCAAGCCGGCACGTGGTTCAGCGATTTGTTGCCGCATACGGCTTCGATCGCTGATGACATTTGCGTGGTCAAGTCGATGCACACCGAGGCGATCAACCATGGTCCGGGTGTGGTCTTCATGCAAACCGGCAGCATGATTCCAGGTCGGCCCAGCATGGGTGCCTGGATGGACTATGGACTGGGCACCGAAAATTCGGACCTGCCTGCGTTTGTCGTCATGACGACCAAGAACCAGAACGGTGGCCAACCGCTTAGCGCGGGCTTGTGGGGCAGCGGATTCCTGCCCAGCCAACATCAGGGCACGTCCTTCCGCAGCGGCAAGGATCCGGTGCTTTATCTATCGAACCCCGATGGAATCAACAGCGACAGTCGGCGCGCGGCGATGGACGCTCTGGGCAGCCTGCACCAGATGCAACTTGCCGATGGTGCCGACAAACTGATCGAAAACCGAATCGCCCAGTACGAACTTGCCTATCGCATGCAGTCGTCGATTCCCGAAGCCACCAACTTTGCTGACGAAACGGCTGACGTGATCGATTCGTATGGCCCCGACGCCAAGAACCCCGGTTCCTTTGCGGCCAACTGTTTGATGGCACGTCGACTGGCCGAACGCGGCGTGCGTTTCATCCAGCTCTATCACAAAGGCTGGGACCATCACGGCGGTCTGCCAAACGGACTGGCCAACCAGTGCAAGGCGACCGACCAGCCGTCGGCGGCACTGATCAAGGATCTGAAACGAGTCGGATTGCTGGACGACACTCTGGTGATTTGGGGCGGCGAGTTCGGGCGGACCAATTACTGCCAAGGCAAACTGGTCGGCACCAGTTTCGGACGTGACCACCACCCGCGGTGCTTTTCGATTTGGATGGCGGGCGGCGGGATCAAGCCCGGCACGGTCTACGGCGAAACCGACGGATACGGATACAACATCGTCGATAAACCCGTCCACATTCACGACTTGCACGCGACGATCATGCACCAAATGGGGGTCGATCACGAACGTTTGACGTACAAGTACCAAGGCCGCAATTTCCGCCTAACCGATGTCCACGGTCACGTCGTCAACGACATCCTGGCCTAGCGACGGCTCAGGCCCCGATCAACCACTAAAACGATTCGCCCGGACTCGTTACACTCTCTGTCTTACCAACCCCAACGACGTTTTAGTTTGACGAGAGAGAGTACGGGATGAGCGAAGCCAAAGTGACCGGCGTAGTGCATTTGATCGAAGAAACCAAGACCTACGGCGCGAAGGGCTTTCGCAAACGCGTCGTCGTGCTGGAACAGGACAAAGGCAGCTTCACCAATTACGTGCCCGTTGAATTCACGCGCGATTCGTGCGACACCGTTGACGACCTGAACGTCGGCGATGAAGTCGAAGTGCAGTACCGCTTGAATGGACGCCGCTGGCAAAAAGACGAACAGAGCGAAGTGAAGTTCTTCGTCAACGTCGAAGCCGTGTCGTTCCGAATCACCAGCGATGGCGACCACAGTCCAACAACGACTCAGCGAACCAGCGATCCCAACGACGCGTTCAGCGAAGCTGGCGACGACGAAGCACCCTTCTGATCCGGCTGGCAGTTGTTTACGACTGCATTTGAGTCAGCGTTTTGGCAAGCACCAACAACGCCCCCAACTGGTTCCTTAGTTTGGGGCAAGGCTACATCAATTCGACTGGTTGCACTTCTTCTGAAGCCAATTTGACCGCAAGGACGATCGACGGCGGATCGGTTGTTTGGCTCCGGTCGGCCATCCCTTCATACGCGAATTCAACGTGCCATAGATCCTCGTCACCCTTCTCTAGTTTTGCACCGAGGCAGGTACCGTGCTTGTAACCACGTTCCTTCATCATTCGTTCCGCAAGTTCAACCGCCAACTCGATTTTCGTAACCGTACTCATAGCTCGTATTCCTTTCTACCGTGTCGTAGATGGGTAGTTCAGTGACCAATCGCGTTCGAGATCGTTCAGTTGCTCCCAAATGCGGTTGCTTTTTAGCCTTTCCAGCACCATTTGCTCCCGCTCTGCTCGTGTAAACAGTTTGTAGTAGTCGTCCCCGTACTTTTTGTAGTCAAGCATGTGGGCAAGTTCGTGTCGGACATTCAACCGCGTAGGATTCCGAGGAAGCGTCATCACCCCACGAACACCATCGAAGCTGCCGTTGATCCCCTCGTGAAGATAAATGCCTCGGCGGCCGAGATACTTGACCAAAGCCGGGATTTTTTCCGCTGGGAACAGATCACCGCCAAGCTGGCCAACTTCCTCCATTAGGTCTGTACTCCTTGGGGCGTTACTTTCGGACGTTCGCCAAACAAGCGGCCATCGCATTTTTTCGCGGCAGTCCAAAACGCTCGTTCGGTCGAATCAACTTCGTGCACCACCAGCTTGATGATTTTTGCCTCTAGACCGCGGAGGTTGACGCCAAGAGACTCGTAGTGAGCTGCAGCATCTTCAACGCCTCGCGCAGCTCCGCTCACGAAATAACCTACCTCCTCTTCGTTTGCGTATCTCGATCCCGACTGGTTCACGCATTCCGGCTCGTTGTAATCAATCGAAAACTCTGCCGTTGTGTCGGTCGATGGCGAAACTTCAACAAATACAATCGCAAACGATACCGAACTGTTCGGTCCATCACTTGCTCGACCGCTGCACCGAATTGGGGTCGAGATTGCATTTTGTGCATTCAACTGAATCATCTTGGATTCCCGAATCAAAAAACGGCCAGAACTTTGGAGTACGCGGTGCCAATTCATGAACACCCTGTAATCCTTCGCGAAAAACGTGTTCCCATTGCCCGCTGACCCACTGCCACGCACTCAAGTCCTGAAAAGGCACGCCATGGCCCATCATACTACGTTCTGCTAGTTCGTGATCAGCGAGTTTCCGGAACCATTCCTTCTGGTATCCAGCGATCAGCCGTCTGAGCTATTCGCCCATCTTGGTCGTGATGTCGAATCCCATGTCGGCGATCATGTCATAATCAGACTGCGGGGCTTGTCCCTTGGTCGTCAAATAGTCGCCCACAAACAGGCTGTTGGCGACGTACAACCCGAGCGGTTGCAGCGAACGCAGATGGATCTCGCGACCGCCTGAAATCCGCAGCTCGCGAGTTGGATTGACGAAACGGAACATCGCCAACGCTCGCAGACAGTCTTGCGGTGACAAGTCTGCGTTGCCCTGCATCGGCGTTCCCTCGATCGCGTTGAGGAAGTTCAGCGGAATCGACTGCACACCCAACTCTTGCAAGTCGAACGCCATCGAGACCACGTCCTCGTGCTTCTCGCCCATTCCGATGATCCCGCCGCTGCACATCTCCATGCCCGCATCGCGAACATGCCGCAACGTTTGGACTCGGTCCGCATAGGTGTGCGTCGTGCAGATTTCGGCGTAATGATCTTCGCTGGTGTTCAGGTTGTGATTGACCCGGTCCACGCCACAGGCCTTCAAGCGATCAGCTTGCTCGCGCGACAGCAGCCCCAAGCACGCACAGATGTCTAGACCGTACTTCTGTTTGATTTCAGGAACGATCGTTTCGACCGCCGCCATTTCGCGTTCGTTGGGACCACGAGCGGAAATGACCAAGCAATAAGTCTTGGCACCGCGTTCGGACGCCATCCGAGCGGCGTCCATCAAGTCGTCTCGCTTCAGGCTGTTGTGCTTGGGGACTGGCGCGGTCGAGATTTTTGACTGACTGCAATAGTGACAGTCTTCCGGGCACAGTCCGCTCTTCGCACTCATCAGAAAGTAGAGCTGGACGGTCTTGCCAAAGTTTTTTCTGCGAATCCGAAATCCGGCTGCCAACAGCGCCAAGACGTCTTCGTCGGGCGAACGGAGGATTTCGAGCGCATTTTCACGGCTGATCGGCTCTCCAGCCAAGACCTGCTCGGCCCATTGGTCATATCGGTTGCCAATTTCAGCGTTGGTTTCGACGTTCAGCATCGCGTCAGGGTACCTTAGGGGTGAGTTGCGACTGGGAAGCGGATCAGCCACTATGGTGCCGATCATAGCGGCCCACGACAAGTCACCTATGTTTTGAACCGTTTTTCCAGCCCCCACACGTCCAAGTTCCCCCCCCTTCCATGCACCCCGTCTTCCTTCGCATCGGCTCGCTCGCCGAAATCCACGCCGCGACCGCGACCGGCCCGCTCGAC
>JBAUHR010000952.1:0-9733 GCA_049680385.1 Rubripirellula sp.
CGGCCGGTGGGAACCGGCCCTACGCAAGAAAGAAGTTAGCGAACTGGATCTAACCCCAAGGCTCGTCGCAGCATGCCGATGTGCCCACAGTGAATCTGTTCGTGAAGGGGACAGAACAAGATCGCGCCAAGCTTGTTTGGAAACGCGGCGTAGGGCATGTCGACCGGTTCTAGCAACGTCTCGGCATCGACGCTTGGCAGTTCGCGACCGGCGACTTCGTAAACCTTCGCCATGCGGTCGAGCAATTCTTCGGGACTGGGCTGGCCAGCCGGATCGGCGCTGGGCACCGATCCGCGCCCGTAGGCTTTGCGGAACTTGCCGGGAATCAGATCCAAATCATCCGGCTCGCGACCGCGGATCCGAAACAGCAACAATCCATACTGGCTGACGGTCAGGTGGCCCACCTGCCAAGCAATGTTGGTCGGCAACCCTGCGGGCATTTCGAACCATCGCTCGCGCGGCGTCGCGGCGAGCAGTTCGAGGGTATAGCGGCGGGCGAATTCGATCTGACCGATCGCGCCGGCAAGCATGGATGGGACCGTTTCGGCGGTGGGGAGAGGCGGCGTATTCATGCCGGGGATGATAGCAATTTCAGCCCGCATTTGCCTTGCGGGTCGACTCGTTTTTTTGCGGCATGACCTTTGACGGGGCAACCTTCGATGACTCGGCCCGTTTGCGAGGCGGTTTTACCACCAGGCGAATCTCTGGCACGACACCGCGTCCGCCATGAAACGTCCGCCGCCCGTCAATGCTGTGGTCGAACACGAAGGCTCCGTTGACCGCGCCCCCGCGAGGCGAGACTCGCAAAATCGCAGGATGACCACATTCGACACATCGAACCCGCAAACCATGGCTGTCGAGCAACCGGTGGATCGAGTCGGCCAAATCGCGATTTTCCTGCAGCGACGCCATCGCTTGGCCGGTCAACTTGGACAACTTGTCCTGAATGGCCAATCGAATCGCCCGCTGCAATCGATTCAGCTCTTGATCCAACTCGGCAAACGCTGGATGCAGGTCGGGATCAGTTGACGCGGGTGTCGGCATCCGGGTTTCCAAAGGGTTTCCGTCGGTCGCAAGTGACTTGCGGGCGTTTTCAATCTGAGGACCGCCAGGAATACGTCCGACGGGCACAAGAAAGCAAAGGCAAATTTCCAAATTCAACTCTGGACGAGTTTATACAAATTGTATAAAGTGTCCAGAACGGAGGCCAGGAAATCGCTTGTGGTGAAAAGGCAACACGTCATTCAGCCCCGAAAATCCGCAGCCTCGGCCCACTAGCCATCCCTTTCCCAACTTCCCGCCCAGGTCAACGTGGCGAAAAACGACTCGATTCAGTAGTGTCGCTCTAGCGGTGCCTTCCGGCCCCCAAAACACGGACTTTCTCCGCCAACCAATTCACCAGACAAGCTCATCGCCCATGTCGGTCAACCAACAAACCGTTGAAGAAACGAAAGCCCAGATTCGCGGGTTGGTCAATGAGATCGCGACGCTTGCCAAGAGCGGCGCGACTGCAGACGAGTTCTATTCGGAACTGCTCTCACGGATCATCACGGCCCTGGCGGCCGCCGGTGGCGCCATTTGGCTGCTCGACGAGGACCGCCAACTGCGTCTGCAGTACCAAATCAACGCCGAACCATCGATTCTGGGGAACGATTCGGACGACGCGAACCGGCACACCCGACTGATCGCTCGAGTCGCCAACAGTGGCCAGTCGTTACTGGTTCCGCCTTACTCGGGCACGACCGACGGCGACGCCGAGGGCAACCCAACGCGTTATCTATTGGTCTTAGGTGCCCTTAAGCACGAAGGTCAGCACGACGGGCTGATCGAAATTTTCCAGCGTCCGGACACGGCGCCCGACACTCAGCGAGGATATCTGCGGTTCCTGCAACAGATGTGTGATCTGGCGGCGGAGTGGTTGCGCAGTCAAAAGCTTCGCAAGTTGGGCGACCGCCAAGTCCTATGGCAACAAGCAGACTCGTTCGCACGCGCTTCGCACGAATCACTGGACCTGAAAGAAACCTGCTTCATCGTCGCCAACGAAGGCCGACGGCTGATCGGCTGCGACCGCGTCAGCGTGGCCATGAAGAAAGGCCGCAAATGTGTGGTTCAAGCGATCAGCGGACAGGACACGATTGAAAACCGATCGAACATTGTTACCGCGCTGAACAACTTGGCCACGCGAGTCGTCGCGGCCGGCGAACCGCTGTGGCACGACGGATCGACCGAAGACTTGCCCCCTCAGATCGAAGAAGCACTCGAAGATTACGTCGACGAATCGTACGGCCGTAACATTGTCGTGCTGCCGCTACGCGAACCCGAACGCCGTCTAGGCCAAGGCGAAGACGCGGGTGCCGCCGGCACGATCGACCGTGACAACGCCCACCGCGGCGAGGTCATCGGCGCCTTGATCGTTGAACAAATCGAAAGCGACATTCCGCCGGAAATCTACAAGGCCCGTGTCGACTTGGTGTACGAGCATGGAACTCGCGCGATCGCCAACTCGCGCGCCCACACCAACTTGTTCCTGATGCCGCTGTGGCGAACGCTCGGTCACGCGTCGTGGATCTTGCGAGCACGCACGCTTCCCAAAACACTTGCCGCCGTCGCTGGTGTATTGCTGATCGCCGCTGGCCTGTACTTCATCCCCAAGGACTTTAACCTTGAAGCCGAAGGCACGCTGAAACCCGAGGTTCGTCGCGAAGTCTTCGCGCCGATCGACGGCGAGGTGATCGAGGTGCTTGCCGATCACAATCAACGAGTCGCCAAGGGTGACGTGATCGTGCGGCTTCGCAACCCGGACATGGAAGTTCAGCTAACTGAGATCCGCGGCCAAATCCTGACCACGCTCGCCGAAAAAGGTCGCGTCGAAGGACAACTGGGCCAACGACGACAACTGGAAGACTCAGACCGCCGAGCATTGCAAGCCGAGCAAAACGAACTGCAAGTCAAGCACGATGTGCTGCTTGAAAAATTGCAATTGCAACTCGATCGAGAGAAGGATTTGATCATCAAGTCACCCATCGATGGCGTGGTGGTTTCGTGGGACGTCGAAAAGATGCTACGCAGCCGACCGATCATGACGGGACAAGTGCTGCTAGAAATCGCCGACTTGAACCAACCGATGTACTTGGAACTGGACCTGCCCGAAAAACGCGAAGGCCACTTAGACCAATACGTCAACCAAGAAAAACTGACCGAGCCTGATTCGAAACTAACGGTGTCGTACATCCTGGCCACCGATCCGGACAAACCGCTGGACGCCGAAATGCTGGTCAACAGCATCTCGACACGTGCCGAAGCCAGCGAAGAACACGGCGCGATCATCAAGATGCGTGCGACGCCCGAACAAGTGCCGCTGCGTGAACTCAACCCACGCCCCGGCGCAAAAGTGATCGCCAAAGTCTACTGCGGTCGTCGGTCGAGTGGCTTTGTTTTCTTTCACGAGATCGTCGAATGGTGCTACAAGTTCTTCTTCTAAGACCGAGCTGACCAGCAGCACTTGATTCCTTATCGATACAACCTAATCCACCGGAGTCCGCCTCGATGCGTTCCACTGTCCTCGCTCTACTCGCCGCCACGATCACGATTTCGACTGCTAACGGGCAATCCCCCGGCGAGCAACGACCCGAGATCCATGCTGAAAACTGCTATGTCCAGTACATCAACAAAGTTGACGTGCCTGCGACCGCCGAAGGACTGTTGACGAGCCTAAATTTTGAAGAGGGCGATGAGTTCAGTGAGGGCGACATCATTGCGGTCATCGAAGACAAACCAGCACTGCTAGCCATCGAGCTTAAGAAAGCCGACGAAAAAGAGGCGATGCTTACGGCCGCCAGCGACGTGAACTTGCGCGACGCCAGAGAATCCGCCAAAGTCGCCGCTGCCGAAGCGAAATCATTCGAAGCTTTGCACAAAGACCGCGTGATTCCTTACTGGGACATGGAAAAGAAGCGGCTCGAAGCCGGCCGCCAAGAACTGCGAATCGAGATGGCCGAGACCGAACAAAAAGTTGCTCAGGTCAAAATGATCGCTGCTCGCAGTGCCCTTGAAATGGCCGAGTTCGAATTGACTCAGCGCTCGATCCGAGCTCCCTACACCGGTTTCGTCGAATCACGCATCGCCCAACTCGGTCAATGGGTCCAGCCCGGATCGCCGATGGCAACGTTGATTCAAATGGACAAACTTCGCGTCGAAGGTGACATCGACGCACTGGGCGACTCTCGACGCGTCGTCAAAGGAGCCCCCGTCGAAGTGGTGATCGACAACCACGCCAACGACGGCACACGTATTCAAGGCGTCTTGGGCTTTGTCAGCATGGAAATCGACCTCAACAAACGTTACCGCGTTTGGGTCGAAATCGAAAACGAAAAGATCGGCAACGAATGGAAGTTCAAACCCGGCATGCGAGCCGACATCATCATCAAATAGGCTTCACGGAAATTAGCTAGAGAGAGGCAAGAACGACAGGCTGGAAGCCTTTCCCACTGCCAAGCACGACACTTTCTTACGCCCGTCCCTAACGTTTAAAACCTACGCTCTTGTCCACACTCGCCGAATCTCTCGTCAGCAGTTCATCACGACCGCTGACGGTCCGAAAACGCCCCGATCTGTCGGCCAATCGCCAACGGTACCAAGGCACCGGCTACTGGGTCGTCAAAGAACCCGTTGGGTTACAGTACTTTCGTTTTCACGACGAAGAGTACTACATCCTGAACATGTTGGACGGGCACGTTTCGCTGCAGCAGATCAAAGAGGGTTTCGAACGTCGTTTCGCACCACAGAAAATCACCTTCGGCGACTTGCAACAATTCATCGGCATGCTGCACCGCAGCGGATTGGTGATCAGTAATTCACCGGGCCAAGGCAAATCACTGCGCGAACGCGGTCGTAAGAAAAAGAACAAAGAAGTGATGGGCAAATTTGCCAACGTCTTTGCGCTTCGGTATCGCGGCTTCGACCCCGAACGGTTGCTCAACTGGATGCTAAAACCGTTCGGATGGATCTTTACGGTTCCGGCGCTGATCTTCTTTTTAATGCTGATCGGTTCGTCGGCACTGCTACTGGCTAGCCAGTATGAAACGGTCTACGCGAAGTTACCAACTTTTCAACAGTTCTTTGCCGCTGACCGCTGGTTGATCCTGGCGGCGACGATGGGAATCGTCAAAGTCCTGCACGAATTTGGGCACGGGCTTAGTTGCAAGAAGTTTGGCGGCGAGTGTCACGAAATTGGCTTCATGCTGCTGGTGTTCACGCCCTGCCTGTACTGCAACGTTTCTGACTCGTGGATGCTGCCGAACAAATGGAAACGCGTTTGGATTGGTGCGGCTGGTATCTATGTCGAAATGATCTTGGCGTCGATCGCTGCCTACGTTTGGTTATTTACCGAGTCGGGCACAACGATCAACGACTTGTGTTTGAACATGATGTTCTTGAACGTCGTTAGCACGGTGCTGGTCAACGGTAATCCGCTGTTGCGATTCGACGGTTACTACATCCTGATGGACGCGTTGGAAATTCCCAACCTTCGTCAAAAGAGCACCGAGGTGCTGAAACGTTGGTTTCAAAAGACTTGCTTGGGCTTGGAACTGCAAGACGACCCATTCTTGCCAACGCGTGGCAAGTTTTTGTTCGGAATGTTCACCATCGCCAGCGTGATTTATCGCTGGGTTGTGGTGTTTTCGATTTGTTGGTTCGTGATCAAAGTTCTTGAACCGTATGGCCTGCAAGCGGTTGGGCGAATGGTCGCCGTGGTCGGTTTTATCGGCTTGGTTGCCCAACCGTTCATTCAAACTTGGAAGTTCTGCCGCACTCCTGGGAGATTAGCGAAAGTGAAACGTGCCCGTCTGTTGCCAACCATTGCGATTGTCGCTGCAATCATCGCGGGCGTTTGCTACATCCCGCTGCCTCACCACATCGATTGTGCGTTTGAAGTTCGCCCCAGCCAAGCAGGCGCCGTCTACGCCGGCGTGCCAGGGCGAATCGAATGGACGATCCAGCCCACTGCGGTTGTGAAGGTGGGCGACCCGATCGCCAAACTGAAAAACCCCGACCTTGAAATTCGTCTGGCTGAACTGAAAGGCGAAGAGAAAATTTCGATCGTCAAGCTCGCCAACATCTCGGCTCGCAGTCGCGAAGACGCGGTCTTGAAGGCCCAGGAAAAAACTCAAACTGAACTGTTGGAATCGATCCAGCAATTGAAAGCCAAAACGCAAGAAGAGATCGACCGTTTGACGGTGCGAGCGAAACGTGAAGGTTATGTGATTCCGCCACCACTGCGACAACCACAAAAAGGCCAAGACGGACGACTACCAGGTTGGGTTGGTTCACCACTGGAATCCAACAACCTTGGGGCGCTGTTGACAGCCGATGATGTAATTTGCGAAATCGGCACTCCTGACGCGCACGAGGCGGTGCTGATCATTGACCAAGGCGATGTACAAATGGTACGCGAAGGTCAGTCGGTCGACCTGAAATTGGATGCGATGCGATTGGAAACTTACAGCGGAGTGATTACCGAAAAGTCAAACGAACCGATTGCTTCAACGTCCGTTTCTATGTCCAGCCAAACGGGCGGCGACCTGCAAACTGAAATTGACCCAGCAACGGGACAGGTCAAGCCGAGAAGCGTTTCCTACCAAGCACGAGTTCCTTTGGAACTTGATGGGTCGATCATGCGTCCAGGTTACCGAGGTTCGGCAAAGATCCATGTCGATCCCATGTCGCTTGGCAACCGGTTGTGGCGAGTGATTGCCCAAACGTTCAACTTCGAACTTTGAGCTGAGAATATTGAGCTGAGAATATTGACCAAAGCAACAGCTTCGAACGAAACCCAAAACCTAGCAAGCTGCGCAGTTCCCGCGTTTTAACGCGCCGACCATGAATCAACGCAAATTTAGCCTCTGACACAGTCGTTTTACGTTTCAGCCGAACCATACTTCGTTACGATAATCCCCGTGATGATTGCGACGCCGGCTGGGACTAGGTGCTTTTAGCGGGCAGCACTTCAAACGATCCAAGATCGCCCCACACTCACATTTTGGACGTCCATCGAGACCTTTTGCATGTTGCAGAAGTCAACGAAACGTCGATCCCATTTTCTTACCTTTCGGAGAAAACACCATGGCAGACGCCAAAGCCCCCGAAGCTGAAAAGCCAGCCGCCGCTGCAGCAGCCGCCCAAACGCAAAGTCAGCAACCTGTCCAGGTTCAGGTCGAAGACCAAGGCGCAGCCGCTTGCTACGCAAACTTCTGCCGAGTGACAGGATCACCAGAAGAATTGATCGTTGACTTCGGTTTGAACCCACAACCGATCGGCGTGCCAAAGGACCCCATTCAGGTCAAGCAACGCATCATCCTGAACTTCTTTACCGCCAAGCGATTGCTGGCCGCATTGCAAATGTCGGTCGCTCGTCACGAATCGGTATTCGGCGTCCTGGAAACGGATATCAACAAGCGAGTTCGTCCAGGCCTGATGCAACAACAAGGCGGACAAGCTGCACCAGCCGCAGCCGCCGAAAAGAAGAGCTAGTTCAGACTTCAACGTAAGTCAGAACTTGTTCGACGAGATCTCTTCGAGATCTCGCACTGGTTCAAGCCATAGCCACGTTTTCGGTGAATCCGAAGACGTGGCTTTTTTTGTGCCAACTGGTTACAAGCTAGGCCAACAGCTTTTTCCAGCGGTCGATTTGCGATCGAACTTGCGCCGGCGCCGTGCTGCCATAGCTGACGAAAGCATCGACGGCGTTGCGACTGCCTAAGCAATCGTAGATGCTCTTGTCGATCTCCGGTGCGTGTGCCTGCAACGACTCGAGGGGCAACTCGCTAAGCGGCACGTCCAACTGCATTGCTTCACCGACGATCGCGCCGACCAAGTGGTGCGCTCGCCGCTGTGGCATTCCTTTGGCGATCATCCACTCCATCAATGTGGTAGCGTCGAGATAACCTTTTTCCAATCGGCTGGCGATCGAATCGCGTTGCAACACGCTACCTTCGACAATCGGTGCGGCCAACTCTAACATCGCGATCACGGTATCGACGCTATCGAATAGCGGTGGCTTGTCTTCTTGCAGGTCACGGTTGTAGGCCATCGGCAGATTCTTGACCAACAACATCAACGTTTGCAGGTTGCCCATCACGCGAGCCGACTTGCCGCGTGTCAATTCCAACGTATCCGGATTGACCTTCTGGGGCATGATGCTGGAACCGGTACAGAACGCGTGCGGCATCTTGATGAAATTGAATTCAACGGTGCTCCACAAAATCCATTCTTCGGCCCAACCGGACAAGTGCGACGCGATCACGGACAGTGCGAAAGCCGTTTCCAGCATGAAGTCACGATCACTGCTGGTATCGAGACTGTTCGCCGTCACGCCCGCAAAGTCCAGCGCTGCGGCGGTCTGGTCGCGATCGATCGGCAGCGTCGTTCCGGCAACGGCGGCGACACCGAGCGGACACTGATTGATTCGCCGCCGGCAATCGGCGATCCGGTCACGGTCACGTTCGAACTTTTCGATATAGGCCAACCAGTAATGCGACGCCAACACGGGCTGGGCGCGTTGCAGGTGCGTGTAGGCTGGCAAAACGACGTCAAAGTCGCCGTCGCATCGCCCCAGAAACGCGATCTGCAAATCTTTCAATCGAGCATCGATCTGGTCCAGCGCGTCGCGGACCCACATCCGAATGTCGGTACTGACTTGGTCGTTGCGGCTGCGAGCGGTATGCAGTTTCCGTCCCACGTCGCCGATCCGGTCGATCAGCGCCTGTTCGACGTGCATGTGGATGTCTTCAAGTTCGAACCGAATCGGCAATCGATCACTGTCCAGTTCGACCTCGATTTCTCGCAGCGTTTTTTGGATCAGCGCGGCTTCGTCTGACGAAATCAGCCCGACTGACGCCAACATGTCGGCGTGGGCGATCGAGCCGCGAACGTCGTGACGGTACAACCGGCGGTCAAAACTGATGCTTTCAGCGTATGCTTCGAGTCGCTGGTCGGTCTCGGCGTGGAAAACGCCGCTCCGTGACGGGCTGGCTTGCTGATTGGCGGATTTTGGTGGCGTGGATTCTGGCAAGTTTGGGGGCGTGCTCACTGCGTGACTATCCCGAATGGTCGGCAACTTCAATAATAGAATGGTCTGGTATTATCGCCGGCGCCTCTTCGGTGGCGACCCCGCTTCAACAGAGAATCTCTCGACATGCGTCTTTTCAGCCTTCGGAATCCCTTTTTCGTGATCGCGTTTGCCCTTTTGCCGGGCATCGCGGCTCGTTCGGCAATCGCGATCGACGTGCTGGCTCGAGCGGTCGCCGGCCAACCTTACGGCGTTGCCTCGATCGAAATCCCGATGGCACAGCCGATTGTGGGGCAGACGATGCCGCCCATCCAAGCCATTGACGCGGCCGCCGGTTCGAATGGTGGGCGAGTCTTCTATCCGTTTTCCGAGGATCTGAAGGTGGAGGTTCCGCCTCCATCGGAGACGCCGGTCCCGCGTCCTGGCAACGGCCGACTACTGGGACGACTTGGCAATCTGATTCGCGAGATCGCCAGCCCTGAACCGGCTCAGTCCCAAACCGTATCGCGCCGCGTGACGTTTCTGTTTGTCGGTTCGGCGCCGCTGCGGATCCGAGTCAGTGACGGCATCAACGAGATCGGCACTTACGAACTGATCCCCGAGCAGGATCCGAACGCGTTTGCCGCGATGAAGTCAACGTGGTGGGCGGGATACACAGCGTCGGTC
>JBAUHR010000953.1:0-1887 GCA_049680385.1 Rubripirellula sp.
GGCCTCAACAGCTTGGTGCAAGCCGTCGCTCCACTGTCGACCATCCATCAGACGGCCCGTGAATTCGTCGACGATCACGATGCCACCTTCTTTGATGACGTAGTTCACATCCAATTTGTACAGATGATGTGCCTTCAGCGAATTGTCGATCAGGTGCGGCCATTCCATATTGCCGGCTGTATAGAAACTCTCGACGCCGGCCAGTTTTTCAGCCGTGCGAACACCTTCGTCTGTGAGGTTGACTGAGTGATCCTTCTCGCTGACTTCGAAGTGAACGTCCTTCTTCAACTGACGCGTCACGCGATCGGCATCGGCATACTTGCGAAGATTGTCGTGAGCGGGGCCAGAGATAATCAACGGCGTTCGAGCTTCGTCGATCAGAATGTTGTCGACCTCGTCGATGATGGCGTAGTTCAGAGGTCCTTGCGATTGCTGCATTTCCTTCGGATACGCTTTGTCGTCACGCGCTGCCGGACGCATATTGTCGCGCAGATAGTCGAAGCCAAACTCGTTGTTCGTACCGTAAGTGATATCGCAGGAATAAGCATCTTGCCGTCGACGCGTTCCCTCGCTGCCCTGCATGTCACTTTGGATTGCCGCAACAGTGAGGCCCAGTCCCATGTACAACGGAGCCATCCATTCCATATCACGACGAGCCAGATAATCGTTGACCGTAATCACGTGGACGCCGCGTCCTTCTAGGGCGTTCAAGTAAGCAGGCAACGTGGCGACCAGTGTTTTACCTTCGCCCGTCACCATCTCGGCGATCTTGCCACCGTGCAAAACCATGCCGCCGATCAACTGAACATCGTAGTGCCGCATTTCCAAGAATCGCTTGCCACCCTCGCGACAGACGGCAAACGCTTCGACCAAGATGTCTTCCAACGTTTCGCCCTTGCGCAATCGCTCGCGGAACGAAATCGTCTCCTGCCTCAGTTCGTCATCCGACATCGCCTCGTACTTAGGTTCGAGCGCATTGATAGCATCGACCTTGGTGGCCTGCAGTCGCTTGACCTCACGCGCGTTTGACGAACCGAAAACAGACGTCACCGTCCGCTCAACCATGGTGAGCAGACCAGCAAAGAAGCCCTGAATGAATTCCCAGATTTGTTCCAGCAGATCCATTTTTAAATTGCTCCGGACATATATGCCCTAGGCGAGTACGACAAAAATGCTTGGCGACATTGGTCCAAGACACGAACTAACAGTTTTATTGACGGCCAACGGCTGAAAAATCGCCTTTGGCGGTCCGGCCGGCAACTGCAGAAACGGCGCAAATACTTGTGCGACAGTAATTTATTGCCGCAGCGTGGACGGGTCAATGCGGTTCGAGGGCTGAGAATGTACCGCGCTAGCTGCGGAAAAACTCGTGCAGAAGAAATACGGGCCTATTCAGGCCCGATGAAAGTGTATTTAAGTGGATAAATGCGGCAAGTTTCCCACTTCACTTAACTCTGAAAGAGTCGAGCCTCGAATACCTTTCCACGTCCAAAGCCGTGGAGCGACCGCATGCGGAAACGATCGGTGGATGCGTTAGCCACCTGTCGGCGTTCCGCGACTTATTCGACTTGTATGAGAGTCCAGACTAGCCTTTGATCTTTTGCACGATTTCTCTCAACGTGCTTTCAAAGTCGTTGCCGGCTTTGAATTCCGAACCGGAAATGACCAGCGGTGCGCCGAAGACGACGCTGTCTGCTCCCATGTCGAGAGTCTGGAGTGCTTGCTCGACCGTGAGCCCGCCGACGGCTTGAACGGGGATAGTGACGGCATCCAGAATCGATTGCAGGTCGTCCAACGGACTGAGGCCAGGGATCATATTGCGTTCGTCGAAGCCGGTGTGGACGATAATGTAATCGACGCCCAACTCCTGGGCCTTCTTCGCTCGAC
>JBAUHR010000954.1:0-7805 GCA_049680385.1 Rubripirellula sp.
GGGCCGGTTTCCACCGGCCGGTCGAATCAGCAGATTGGCCGGTGGGAACCGGCCCTACTTGAAAACCAAGCTGACTCAGACGTCTCGCCTTGATCATGCCAGCACTTCCTTTAGCGGGCCAACACCGTTGTCGAACTTGCCGGCGATCTTGTCGTCCATGTTGAAACGGTCACAGTTCTGGCCAGCCGCTTGCAGCAGCGATGCGTACAACGCGTTGATTGGTCGATTGCCGTCCAGTTGCGTGAAGCAGCCGGTTTTGAACGCGCCGTCTAAGTTGCCAAGCAGCATCACGGGCCAGTTTGCGCCGTTAGTATGTTGCTTGTCCGCATTGTTGCTGGTGTAGACGATCAGCGTGTGGTCCATCATCGTGCCGCTGCCTTCGGGAGTGCTTTCCAACGCTTCCATGATTCGCACCAACATGCGGCTGTTGTACTGGCGAATCTTGATCCAGATCGGATTGTCGGGCTGGTCCATGTGTCCCAGGTTGTGTCCCTGTTGATCGATGCCCAGACCTTTCCATGCACCGAAAATTTCGCCGCGGCCCGAACCGATCGTCAGCGTGTTGGTGATGCCCGACGTCAGTGCCGAGATGCCCAGATCCAACAGCACGTCGTGCCAGTCGGTTTCGAATTCGGGTTTCGTGTATCGCTCGTCGACTTTGGGGGCGAAGTTTCGCAAGTGATCGGCAACCGAGCCCAGGCGATCTCGCAGGCCGTTGATTTCTTTGAAGCCTTGCACAAACTGGCCGTAACGATTTTGGTCCGACGCCGGCAGCGAGACGCCTTTGTTGACCGCCATGGTTTCGATCTGACTGAGCATGCTCGATCGAGCTTCGTGTTGCCGTCGAATGTCGCCGGTCGAGATGCCGCCGTACAGCATTTGGTACAAGTGGTTCGGGTTCGAATGCATGAAGATCGGTTGCCCCGCACCGCTGGCCGACAACGTCGCGATCGTCGGCTTGGTCGACATGTTCTCGATCGAGTCCATGCCGATGCACAGATGTGGCAACAGCGTCTGCGGCAACACCTTGCTGAGTTCATAGTCGATCGTCGACGCGCTTGGCGGCACCCCGTCGCTGCCGCGGTAGCCGCCCAGAGCGCCAAAAAATGCGCTATGCGATGGACTGGTGTGGCGGCCGTGCAGACCGTTGATGATATGCAGCCGATCTTTGTACGGTTCCAAGGCGCTGATCGGTTCGGGCAGCTTGGCTTTGCCCAGCGACCCGCTGCTGCGCATGCCTTCGGGAACGCAGGTCTTCGGATCGAAGCCTTGGTTCTGCATGAAGAAGATGATGCGTTTGGCGTTCGTGTTGCTGGCCTTCAGATTGCTGACGGGGGATGCCAGCACGCGGCCGGGGGTCAGCGACGGGCCGATGGCGGCACCGGCTGCCAATCCTTGAAGAAGCTGTCTGCGATTGAGCATGGAACGACCTTTCAGCCTTTCGGCCAGGCGAGCGTTTTCGGCAAGACACGCGGAATGTGTCCGCTTTTGGGCGGGATAGGGTGGACCTACTAATAAAGTCCGGCAGGGCAGATCCGTATTCTACATCACGCGCCGCCGTTATGGGGATATCAACGGCAGCGATTTCGCCGAAGCCGCGAATCGCAATTTTCTCGTTCGCCAGCCGTGATTCGCGGTCTCGGATCGTCGCTGGCCCCGTTTTTCCTCTTGCCTTGACCGCCGCCCGCGTTCTACAAGCCAAAGCAACCTGATCATTTTTCCCCGTTGTCTTCTTGCAGGATACGGAATGTTGCCGCGTCATCTTTCCTTTGTTGCTTTTGTCTTGGTCGCTTCGACGGCGATTGCCCAGGGAATCGGTGCGCGAGCACCCGGAGCCGGCGGAGGTGCGGAGGTCGACCTGCCGACGGATCCTGCGGCGATCATTGCCGTTGTTGGCCAGACGCCGATATTGCTGGGCGATTTGATGCCCAAAGTTGAAGCTCGGATCCAAGAAGCGATCGAAAAGACGGGCCAGCAGGTTCCGGAGGACAAGTTGCAGTTCTTCACCGTCAATTTGCTGCGTCAGTCGCTCGCCCAGGCCATCCAAAACAAAATGATGCGTGAGGCGTTCTTGATCGACCAAGTCGGTACCGAAGCGGCCGATAAACGCCGCGAAGCTGACGCCACGTTGACCTCGAAGGCTCGCAAAATGTTCTACGATTCCGAGCTGCCGGAGTTGATGAAACAGTACAAGACCGAAGACCCGACCGAGCTGGACAAACTGCTAAGAGAGAAGGGCAGTTCGCTCGCATCGCGGCAACGCGAGTTCGTCGACCAGATGCTCGGTCACCTCTATGTCCGCAGCAAAGTCGAACGCGAACCAAACGTGTCGATCTCGGAAATCAACGAGTACTACCACATCAACGTTGATTCGTTTCACCGCCCCACGCGGGCGCGTTGGGAGCAGATGTCGGTGATGTTCTTCCGCTTTCCGACTCGCGATGACGCCCGTGCGGCGATCGCCGAAATGGGCCGCGAAGCGTACTTTGGCGGCAACATGCAAGCCGTTGCTCGTGAAAAGAGCCAAGAGCCATTTGCAAGCAAAGGTGGCCTTCACGACTGGACGACCAAAGGATCGCTGGCGTCGACGCAACTTGATCAGCAGATCTTTTCGATCCCGACCAACGCGATGAGCGAGATCATCGAGGACGAAGAAGGACTGCACATCGTCCGCGTTTTGGAACGTATCGAAGCCGGAAACGTCCCGCTAAGCGAAGTCCAGGACGAGATTCGAACGAAAATTCGCGAAGAGAAAATCAGCAAGTCGCAGCGTGAAGTGATGGAGTCGATGCAGCACCGAATCGCGGTCTGGTCGATGTTCCCCGACGATGTGCCGGGCGCCAAACCGTTGCCGACCAGTGTCGCCAGCCGCCTGTAAAACGCAAACACCTGTGCCCGTTCTTGACCGCATGTTGACGCCCACTTCGAAACGACCGATCACGCGGCGCACGTTGTTGGCATCCATGCTGGCGATCGCGGCCACCAGCATCACGGCTGGGTGTGGTCAGTTGGCGTATCGGTTGAAGAATGACGTGCCCGACACGTTTGTGCCCAACCCGCTCGAATTACCGCCGGCAAACGACGTTTTCGTTTGGTCGCAGGTGATCGACGCCGTCGACGACTACTTTCGCATCGTCCGCGAGCAGCCCGTCCAGAACTCGGACGGGATCATCTTGGACGGAACCGTCGAGACGTCGTATCAGATCGGTGCATCGCTGCTGGAGCCGTGGCGAAAAGACAGCACCGCCGGATTCGAGCGACTGCAAAGTACGTTGCAATCGATCCGGCGACGGGCCACAGTCACGGTTCGCCCGCGAGGCGCGGCCTACACGATCGAAGTCATCGTGCAAAAGGACTTGGAAGACACCGATCGCAGCCAATACGCGACCGAGTCAACGGCCGCCGTTCGCCACGATGGAACGATCGTTCGCCAAGAAGACGGCTACGACGACAGCCCGCAAACGTTGGGCTGGATCCCGCTAGGCCGCGACGCATCGCTCGAGCAGGTGATCCTGCGAGACATCTTCGGCCGCATCACGCAAGCCGATTCCAAGCGACCGCTGCACCACAAGTAGTGCTTGGATGCAGTTGCGCCAACGGCGTCTAAAACAACTGCAATACCGCAATCACAACCAATCCGGCGTACGTCATTCGACGCAAATGCACCATCGGCGATTGATGCAGTCGTACTGACCCGGCTGGCAAAACGACGGCTAGATCAGAATGGTTCGCTTCGGCGCCGTGGTTTTCCGTCGTGATCGCGACCGGGTGTTGCAATCGGCGCGTTGGGTACGACGCCCGCCATGCCGCCATGATCAAGGTCGCAAAGATCGCCAGGATGGACGCGACGTAGATCGTTCCGCCCGAAACCACGCCGGGCACGGTTCCGGCGAGTTTGACTGGCGGCGGACCGAGTGACTCGATGCGTTGCTTCCAATTCGCGCGGATCGTGTCAATCGACTGCTCGCTGGTCTTGCTGAAGTTTGACCAGTATTCGACCAGATTGGTCGGTGTCGGTTTTGCGTCGGGCGTTTTGATGTAGGAAACCATCATGATTGGCGTCGCCGGTGCCGTTGCCGTTGCCGTCGCGTTATCGGTTGCTAGCGTTTCAGCCTTTGCCAGGTCCAACAGCGTTCGTTCGGCGTAGATCGACGACGTTTCGGCCATCCATTTGGCTTTACCGACCGCGGCAGCCGGTTCCGATTTGCCGTAGGTGTCGATGCGGCGTGTCAGTCGTCGCAGTCGCGGATCGTTGACGGCCAAAGAGTAGGTTTGGGGAGCCTTGGATTGCTCGGCCTTGGCAACTTCGACAACTTGGTGCGGAATCGGTGCCGGCAGATTCGCCAGCATGATCACGAAGACGGTCGTGAAAACGAGTGCGAGGTCGGGGCGCGGCATCCAAGAAGTGTTGTTCGTCATCATTGGTTATCCTGAGTCGAAGCTACCTGTACAGTTGTTGTCGGAAGGCTGGTGGGGGTGGGGTTAGTCAAAATGTTCGGGTTGTGAGGGTCATGACGATGTTTCGGGTCAAGATTTGCGGAGTTCGATTGCAAGGCGACGTCGAAGCGGTCGCTGCGGCGGGCGGCGACGCGATCGGTCTGAACTTTTTTCCGCCCAGCGTTCGGTACGTCGACCCCGCGGATCCGCATACTCGCGAACTCTCTCTGGTGGCGGCCAAGCTGGGATTGTTTCGCGTCGGCGTGTTTGTCAACGAGTCGCCGGAACGGATTGCCGAGATCGCCGCCGCAGTCGGCTTGGACGCGATCCAGTTGCACGGTGACGAAACTGTCGAGTTGGCTGCGAAGATTGCCGGTCAAAAACTTCGGGCAATCAAGTTGCCAGTCGGACCGCTAACCGTCTCGCAAATCGACGCCGCAAGCCGCCCATGGGTAAATGCTAGCTATCACGTTTTGTTTGATGCCGACGCCGGAGCCGCTCACGGCGGCAGCGGCAAAACGCTCGACTGGCCGACGATTGCCGAATGGGCATCGCTGAACCCGTCGGTGTCTTGGACATTGGCTGGCGGATTGACGCCCGACAACGTGTCCGATGCGATCCGAATCAGTGCGGCCACGAGCGTCGACACGGCCAGCGGCGTCGAATCTGCCAAAGGCGCCAAGTCAACGGAGCGTATCCGGCATTTCGTGGCCAACTGCTAAGCACATCCTCCCTCGGGCAACCCTTCGTGGCCCCGCGACTCCGTTCGCGGGATAGAAACTGCAAAGCAGTTGCTGGGCACACCGTACACCCTGCGAGCGGAGTCGTAGGGCCACGAATTACGGGATAAAAACAGCTAAGCAGTTGGTGAATCCACCGTGCATCCTGCCAGTGACGTTTTAGGGCCACGAGTTTTAAGCCCTGTAAAAACCTTGATTGTCCGCTATCATGGAGTGGCCTGGAAAACGAAGTGCGTATCAGCGGGAGTCCCTGTGTTTGGTTCGTCACGTCAACGATGCCAGGTTTGACGTTACCCATTTTCGAACCCTCTACTAAACGAGTGAAAGCGTGTCACAAGTCGAAACGGACCGACTCCCGTACAAAGTCAAAGACATCTCGCTGGCCGAATACGGTCGCAAAGAAATCCAGCTTGCCGAGAACGAAATGCCGGGCCTGATGGCTCTGCGAACCAAGTATGGCAAGTCCAAGCCACTGTCCGGTGCCCGCATCGCCGGTTGCCTGCACATGACGATCCAAACCGCCGTCTTGATCGAGACGCTGGTTGAACTGGGTGCCGAAGTCACCTGGTCGTCCTGCAATATCTTCAGCACTCAAGATCACGCGGCTGCTGCGATTGCTGCTGCTGGAATCCCTGTGTTTGCTTGGAAGGGCATGACGAACGAAGAGTTCGATTGGTGCATCGAGCAAACTTTGGACTTCGGCGACGGCAAGAAGCTGAACATGATCCTGGACGACGGCGGCGACTTGACCGCGATGGTTCACGACAAGTTCCCAGAACTGCTGACCGACATTTCCGGTATCAGCGAAGAAACCACCGCCGGCGTTCATCGCTTGGATGTGTTGGTCAAGAAGGCACGTCTGCAAGTGCCTGCGATCAACATCAACGACTCGGCCACCAAGTCGAAGTTCGACAACTTGTACGGTTGCCGCGAATCGTTGGCGGACGGCGTCAAGCGAGCCACCGACGTGATGTTGGCTGGCAAGGTTGCCGTGGTTTGCGGTTACGGCGACGTCGGCAAGGGCTGTGCTCACTCGCTAAAGAGCTACGGTTGTCGCGTCATTGTCACCGAAATCGATCCGATCAACGCGTTGCAAGCGGCGATGGAAGGTTTCGAAGTCACGACGATGGACGAAGCCTGCAAGGAAGGCCGTATGTTCGTCACCACGACGGGCAACAAGGACATCATCCTGGGCAACCACATATCGCAAATGCCCAACGACGCGATCCTTTGCAACATCGGTCACTTCGACACCGAAATCGACATCGCTTGGATCGACGATCAAGTCGCCGCAGGCAAGGCAACGGTCAGCGAGATTAAGCCGTCGGACGTTGGTGCGGTTGACCGCTATACGTTCAACGACTCCGGCCGCAGCGTCATCATTCTGGCCAAGGGCCGGTTGGTGAACTTGGGCTGTGCGACTGGTCACCCAAGCTTCGTGATGAGCACCAGCTTCACCAACCAGGTGCTGGCTCAGATGGAATTGTGGGAAAACCGTGACAACGACAAGTACAAGGTTCAGGTCTACCTGATGCCGAAGGCGCTCGACGAAGAAGTCGCCCGTCTGCACTTGGCTGCGTGCGGCGTCAAGCTGACCAAGCTGACCGAAGAACAAGCGGAATACATGGGCGTGCCAGTCGAAGGCCCGTACAAGCCGAATCACTACCGCTACTAAGCCGGTCGTAACCGGGGACCCAATGTGGACCCGCGACTCCGTTCGCGGGACACGATCTGCCAAGCAGTTCGAACGATTGTCCCAACGAATCTGATCACTTGAAGCTGCTCTAACCGAGCAGCTTTTTTTGTTAAAGTGCGGCTGTTTCACGGCAGCTTTAACAAAAAACGACAGCCCGAAAATATGCCTCAGATTCGCCCTTTTGCCGCCCTGCGCTACAATCTCGATCATGTCGGTTCGCTCTCGGACGTCGTCGCGCCGCCGTACGACGTCATCGATCCGAAGCTGCAAGACGAGCTGTACAAGCGGCACGCGGCCAACGTCATCCGTATTATCCTGAATCGAACCGAGCCCGGTGATTCGACGGGTGACGAGAAATACACGCGGGCGGCAAAGTTCGTCCAGCAGTGGCAGAGCGAAGGAGTGCTGGTCCGCGACGCCAGGCCGGCCTATTACGTCTATCACCAGACTTTTGAAATCGACGGCACCACCATCACTCGCCGTGGTTTTCAAGGCCGAGTCCGTACGACTCCGTTTGGCCAGGGCAATATCTATCCGCACGAAGAAACGCACTCCGGCGCCAAGGCCGATCGGCTGAAGCTGACCACGGCGACCCGGCAAAACAACAGCCAGATCTTCGGCATTTATCCTGACCCGACCAACGAAGTCATCGACCTGTTGGACGCGGCCACGGTCGGTATCACGCCCGTCGAGGCGACCGATCATTTAGGCGTTCGCCACACGCTTTGGCCGGTGACCGACGAGACCGTGATTGCCAAGGTCAACGCGTTGATGGAGGACCGGTCGATGTTCGTCGCCGACGGACACCATCGCTACGAGACCAGTTGCAACTATAAAGACCAGGTCGCGGCCGAGCTGAATTCAACGGGGCAGGGCAGTTCGCTGCCGGCCGACCATCCGGCAAATTTCGTGATGACGATGCTGGTCGGGAT
>JBAUHR010000955.1:0-22882 GCA_049680385.1 Rubripirellula sp.
AGTGATGGCGGGCTGGTCCGTGATCACCTGGGTTTTTCTGTTGCTGCTGTATTCTTATGTCGCGTCGGTTTTGCCAGTGTGGCTGCTGCTGCAACCTCGCGACTACATCAATTCGCTGCAATTAATCACGGCTCTCGGGCTAGTCGTCGTTGGACTTGTCGCTGCCGGGCTGATCGGCGGCGCACCGATTGCCGATGGCGGAAGTCGCATTCCACTAGAAATTGTCGCTCCGATGGTTCGCGCCAACCCGATTGGTGCACCCTCGGTGATTCCCTTCCTGTTCATCACGATCGCCTGCGGGGCGTGCAGCGGTTTCCACTGCTTGGTGTCGTCGGGCACGTCCAGCAAGCAGATCAAGAACGAATCGGACGCGTTGTTTGTGGGCTACGGATCGATGTTGGCCGAAGGATTTTTGGCAACGATTGTGATTTTGGCCTGTGTGGCTGGGTTAGGACTGGGCACCAGCGCCATCGGCAGCTCGGAAATCGTCACCGGCGCCGATGCGTACAACGCCCGATATGCGACCTGGGCATCGGCCAAAGGACTGGGACCAACGGTCGGCGCGTTTGTTGATGGGTCAGCGAATTTCTTGAAAGCCATCTCGGTGCCAGCGGAAGTTGCCGTAGCCATCATGGGCGTTCTGGTCGCCTCGTTTGCGGGCACGACTTTGGACACCGCATGTCGACTGCAACGTTATGTCGTTCAAGAACTGGCAATGACATTTGTCGGCGGTCGAGAAAGCAGCGAGACACCGAGTTCAGCCGGGCTTTCGTTCAATCCGTTCGTATGGTTAACCAACAAACACGGCGCAACGATCTTTGCGGTTGTCCTTGGGTTGGTGATCGCGGCACTTCCAGCGCCCAACACACCCGTTTCCTTTGCCGAAGCCCTCACCGGCACCGTGCCGGCGGCCTACTTGGACGCAACCCCCGATTTGCCAGCCGCGGCATCGACCGGCGGGATCAGTGGTGCGGCTTGGTGGTTATCCACGTTTGCAGGAAAGGGCGGTTTGATCCTGTGGCCGCTCTTTGGTGCGACCAACCAACTGCTGGCCGGGCTGGCGTTTTTGGTGATTTCGTTTTTCTTGTGGCGACGTGGGATACCGGTTTGGTTCATCGTCATCCCGATGGTCTTCATGCTGATCGTGCCAGCCTGGGCAATGCTGTCTGAGTTGCCGGTTTGGCTCGCCGACGACAATCCGAATTGGGTCGTCATCATCGTGGGTGTCGCCACACTCGTTTTGGAAGCCTGGATGTTGGTCGAAGCGGCGATCCTGTGGCCAAAAGCCAAGGGCATTTTGGAAGCACCGGCAACCGGAAAACCTGCCAAGCAAAAAGCAAGCACCTAGTACTTACGAGCTTCGTTTCACCGCGAGGGCAACGTCCGCGCGCCGC
The DNA here is from genome assembly GCA_049680385.1 of Rubripirellula sp. GTDB lineage: Bacteria > Planctomycetota > Planctomycetia > Pirellulales > Pirellulaceae > Rubripirellula. The sequence continues at coordinate 1,395 of JBAUHR010000955.1, forward strand.
ACATCAGCGTGCCCCGTTGGGCACGCGGTTAATCGATTTGTAGGCGATCCGCTGCGTTGTTCACGATCCGTGAACGTATCCCTGGGGCGACAGTCGTTCGTGACGACCGTTTTCAAGTTTCCACAAACCCGTGCGGCTGGTTGTTTTACCGATCTGAGTGATCGCGACGCCCAGATCTTCGGCCAAGACTTTATCCGCGTCCGATTGGCTCATCGTTAAAATCAATTCGAAGTCTTCGCCGTCACTCCAGGCGTGCTGGAACGGCGTTCGCCCTGACGTTTTTGACAACTCGATCGCGTCGTCGTGAATCGGGATCGTCTCGATTCTCAGCTCGGTGCCGACGTCGCTCTTGGCCAACAGCCGATCCAAATCAAGCGATAATCCGTCGCTGATATCGATCGCCGACGTGACGGTGACGAGCTTGCGTAATTGCGCCGCCAACTTCACTCGCGGCACCGGGCGCAAATGTCGACCGGCGATACTGCCACCGACTGCACCGGTGACCAAGATCGCTTCGTCGACGCCCGCACCACTGCGCAGCCACGCCCCGCCGGCGGGAACGTGTCCGAGCAACGTCACACTGATCGCCAGCGGTCCATCGTAGGTCGAAATATCGCCACCGGCGATCGCGACGTCAAACTCAGTCGCCGCTTGAAAGATGCCCTCGTAGACATCGCCCGCAATCCGCGTGGCGTTCTTCCTGGGCAGCGCAAGGGTCACTAGCGCCGATGTCGGCACGGCGCCCATCGCTGCGACGTCGCTAAGGTTGATCGCCATCGCCTTGTAGCCTACGTCGCCAAGAGAATGGGTTTCTGACAAGAAATCGACGCCGTCAATGATCTGGTCCGTACACGCAATTTGCTGACCAACGACGGGCTCGATCACGGCCGCGTCGTCACCGATTCCCACGGTGACTTGTGGAAGACTGCGGCATCGCCCGCGAAGATAGGCCAAAAATGATTGTTCCACTGAACGGACTCGATAGATTTGGGAACGATGGACAGGTGAAAACGTACGTTGGCGTTGCAACCTAAAGTGACGTGCGATCGGTTACAATCGGGCACCCCGTCGAACCGCCAGAGCCTGCCCCCGTGGTCCATGAACGAATCCATTCGCCAGTCGCTTGAAACCGAGATCCAGTGGCAAAGCCAATGGCCCTGGCTGATGCTGGCGTTGCTAGCCGCTCCGCTGATCTTGGCGGCCTGGAAACTTCGCATTTACCCGTCCCGAGGCTGGTTGGCGTTGCTGGGGATTTCGCTGGTGGTTTGCGTGCTGACGATCTTCTTTCCCAATTTTCTGGTGATCGCAGCCATCCTAGACCTGGGACTCGTCCTGGTTGCGGGCGTCGATTTCGTGCTGCTGTATGTACTGACCAACCGGGGAATCGAGGTCCAACGCAAGATCGCCCGCACCTGTTCGCTTGGCGTCGCATTGGAAAGCGAAGTAACGATTACGAACCGGTCCGGGATGACACTGCGGGGCGAAATGCGTGATGACCTACCCGACCATTTCACGTCGACTCCGCCGCAACACGAGCTGGAACTTGCCCCGCTAGGGGTGATGACAGCGAAACGAAAACTTTTGCCCGGTCGACGCGGCGCGTTCCAACTGAGCAACGTTTACTTGATGTTTTCGAGCCTTTGCCGGCTTTGGAAACGGCACTTGGTGTTGCCGCTTGAAAATCCGCTCAACGTGTACCCCGACATGAAACAGTTGGCGGACTACGCGATGCTTGCACGCACCAATCGACTCAGTTTGATCGGCGTCCGCAAGACACGGCGGATCGGCCAGGACAGTGAGTTCGAACGCCTGCGAGATTATTCGCGTGACGACAATTACCGGCACATCGATTGGCGCAGCACCGCCCGTCGCAGCAAGTTGACGGTGCGTCAATTTCAAAGCGACCAGAGCCAGCGTGTCATCTTCTTGCTCGACTGTGGCCGGATGATGACCAACCAGCGCGATGGTTACACGCTGCTTGATCACGCGCTCAATTCAATTCTGATGATGGCCTACGTTGCGCTCTCGCAAGGCGACGCGGTGGGCATGCTTTGCTTTTCCGACACGATCCATTCGTACATTCCACCGGCCGGCGGAAAGAGCCAGATGAATCGATTGATCCAGGCCGGATTCGATCAGTTCCCACGACTGGTGGAATCGCGATACGACCAAGCGTTTCTGTACCTGTCGACGCACTGCAAACGACGATCGCTCGTTGTATTGGCGACGAACGTGATCGATGAAGTCAACGCAGGCGCGGTGGTCGACTACTTGGGGAATCTTAGCGGCCAACATTTGCCGCTTGGCGTGCTGCTGCGGGATCGCGAGATGTTCGACGCCGCCGATTCACCGGACGGTGATTCGTTCCAAATGTATCGTGCGGCCGCGGCAGCCGATATTTTGCTTTGGCGACAACAGGTGCTGACGGATTTAGAACACCGCGGCGTATTGATCGTTGACGCGTTCCCCGATGAACTGACCGCGCCGCTGGTCAACCAGTACCTCGAAGTCAAAGCCAAACACCTCCTCTAACCCGATCAAACATCCAAGCATGGCTGCACCGAAACCACGTCAACGCGAACTGAAATTCAACTCGATCGAAGAAATCGCAACCGAAGTCGAACGGCTTGCGGCAATGCCGATTGAAACAACGGGTCAGTACTCGTACGGACAAATCCTGGAACATTTGTCTCGCGTGTTGGACGTCGTCACAGGCCAAATGCCGAGCCCGACCGTTGGACTGCCCATGCGGATGTTCGCACGTCTGATCCGCCCCATGCTGCTGCGAAAAATGTCACCCGGTTTCAAGTTACCATCCGACGCCCAGGCCATTTTTTGGCCGGACAACGAGGTTGATACTCAGGCCGGCCTGTCACATTTCCGTGAAGCCATTGACCAATTTCGAAACGCCGACACGCTGCCACCGCATCCGTTTTTCGGACCGATGACACGTGCTAAACACGAACAACTTCAATGCCGTCACTGCGAGTTGCACCTGAGCCTCGTTCACCCGGCGGCCTGAACCGATCGAGAACGAAATTCCGGATCAAAACCCTAACGCATTGCCGTCTTCGTCCAAGATCTGGGTCTTGATTTGCAAGAACCATTCGCTGCCGTTTTTCTTGACTTTGGCAGACACTTCGTAAGGCGTTTCGTCCGCATAACCATCGGCTGCCGCGCCCGTTTCACTCCTTAGCGACTCGCGCATCAGACGCAGCACCGTGTCATCGATTTGCCCGTACCATGGCTTGCTTTCGTGAGCGTTCAAGACGACTTCAAGAGCCTGGTACAACTCGGTGTCCGACCAATCGCTGGGTGGTTTGACCTGCAACTGAGCTGATTTCTTGAGCGCGTTGCCCAGTTCCCAGTTCGCAGTGAATGTCTTATCGCCGAGTTGATGTTCGATCGAATAGATCGGCCCGTGCTTGGCACGAATGGTGGCCTGTAATTGCGATGCAGTCTTGGTGTCGATCGGACCGACCACCGTTGGCGGCTTGGACGCAGGCATGCACCCGGCCATCAAACAAATCAGAATTACACCCGGAACATGTCTGCAATAACGAGTCATCGTCGATCACGCCTTCAAGAGAAACGTAGAAACATTTGCAGACCAGTATAGCGGTTGGCACGAGTCAACGACAAAAAGCTCGAGACGCTTTTCAGCGTTCTCGAGCTTCTCGTGTACAAGGACCGTTGTTTCCGACGCGCTAGAATCGGTAGCCCTCGCAAAGCCTCCGCCCGGAGTTTTGGAGTGACCGAGTCTCTATCGAGTCGGTAGTGGTTTGCGGCGAACTGGAATCGGTGCGTTGTCGAAGTCGACATCACCGACATGTGTTCCTGACGCCTGAGTCGGCGACTTCACTGCGGCACGTGGTTCAGCCGGTTGCTGGTAACTCAACTGCATGATATCACCGGCTTCGTTGAGACGGTCCGGCAGTGCTTGCGGCGTCGGCAGGGGAGCCATCAAGTCGCTGGGCGAGGCCCCCAGATCGCCAAGCGGCAAGTCTTCTGGCGTCGGAACCGGCTGAGTCAATGGCATCAGATCGTCTGCCATCACATTCATTCGTGAACCGTCAAGGTTGCCAGAGTTGAACGACGCGTCAGGCGGCAGTTGTCCATCGTGGTTCACTCCGCTGCCGATCACTTGCGAAGCCGAAGCGGCGTCTCGCAGTGGTCCTTGGCGGACGACGTTGGGTCGGCTCACGCCGTAGACCTTGTGCTTGCCTGCACTTCGTTCGCGTGCTCGTTCCAACGCATCCCAGTAAGCCTTCTTGTTCCATGGCCCTTCGGCCAAGGTGATGTTGCTGTTCGCCAGCATCGTGCCCTTGAGGTAGTCGATGTAGTTGAGCGATTTGTTGTATTCAACCAAAGCTTGGTAGTACTTGATTTGTGCTTCGGCTTTACGTTGCTGACTTTGCAGCACGACGTTGACTTGGCTGCGACCGCCGCGAAATTCAGTTTGACGTGCTTCGACTTCGGTTTCGTAAGCCTGCCATTCCTGTGCGGTGGTTTGAATTTGTTGATAGTGAGTCGTCTGTTTAGCGATCGCTTCGCTCATCTGACTGACCATCAACCGTTCGGCTTCTTGAACGAAGGCCATCGATTGCTTCAGACGCAACTGCGATCCACGGATACGGGAACGTTCACGACGTCCGCCGATTGCCGATGGTGTGTACTCCAAACGAATCGCACCTTCTTGATAGTTGCCGCCGGTCAAACTGCTTAGGGCACTGCTGCCCGGCAGCGGTCCGGGGATGTTCGAACGCGATCCGAGTCCGAACTCGTCACCAACGCCAACCCAGCGGTAGAGCAGCGACAAGTTCACTTCGGGAAGAAGCTGGTTCTTGGCCGACATCTGCTCGAGTTCGCGTTGCTTGACAACGGTGCGTCCCTTGCGAAGTTCGGGGCTGAGGTAAAGCATCTCTGTGGTTACTTCATCCCAGTCATGATTCACGCGAGCCAAAGTGGGTTCTTGGATGGGGCGAATCAAGCGTCCATCGGTCGGTGCAAGTCCCATCAATTCACGCAAGGCACGTTCGCTGCCGTAGACGCCAAGTCGGTCGTTGCCCGGCAGGTTTGAACCCGACAGAGCACCTTCCAAACGACTGCGGAAGTTGTAGTACTGGCCTTGAGCCTGAGCCAATTCTTGCACGGTACCCGTACCGTTTTCCAAATTCAATTCCGCAAACTTGGCGGTTGCAATCGCACTGTTGCGAGCAATCACAGCCGTCGAGACGTTGCGGTAAGCGAGGTACAAGTTCCAGTAGTTCACTTCGACGTCACGGACCAAGTTGCGAACTTGAATTTCAAAGTCGGCAATCGCGACGTCTTCGTTCAAGCTAGCCAACACGACTGGGATACGATTGATCAGCGTGCCTCGGTTTCGCATCAATGGGTGCTGAACTTGGGCTTCCAACAAAGCCGTGTAAGTACCTGCAACTTGACGCAGACCGCCTTCGGCAGCGGTTGGAGTATTGTTGCTGTTGTAGAGGGTTTGTTGGCGGAAAGTCGCCACGCCACCCGTTGCGAAACGCTTGCTAAGCGCCGATTGCTGGGTGAAGTCGTGGGCCTGCGAATCCCGTCGCGAGACGGTGCTGTCGACCGAGTTGGCAGGACGATCGGTGGTGCTGTAGTTCAAAAAGCCGCTAGCTTGTGCATCGAATTCAGCCAGCGCGTCTTCCACACCGCCGATTTGATTGGCACGCAGCACGCCTCGTGGCAGCGTTCGATTGCCAGCACCATCAATGGTCAGCGGAATCGACTGAGTGGTCGACTGTTGAATCGCGACATCGTAGATGCTGCCAAGTTGGTCGGCGGACGCACTGGTGAATTGTGCCGCGACGTTTTGACGGAACTCGGCGTTGCCGCTGGTCGTGACAAAGAACTTGGCGTTCTGCATCGCAATCGAAACGCAATCCTCGACCGTCAGATCCCAGAACTGATAGTCGTGGTTGCCGATCGATAACGGCTCAATCGCCATCTCGGTTTCAGCCAAGCGATCAATCTCGACGTCCGGATACTCGATCCGTGTCGCAGATTTGAGATAATACTGCAGATCCGGCGACTCGCCCGCAAAGAACGGTTGAGTCGTCGAGCAGCCCCCAGCCATCAAGACGGCAAGAAACAACTGCAAATAAGTCGTGTATCGAATCAGAACGCGATTCATTGTCTAGGCTTCCGAAATCATGCCGCCGTGAAACATGCCGACAACCTAAGTCGCGCCAAGCGACTATGGCATGTTTCCGTACGGGTCGAGTGTGGAAGCCCCCCACGATGTCTTCCCCGATGGAGAAGACCTCGCCCACCTAAGGTATCGGAGTCTGCTTAGGTAAACTTTGACGGTTCCTGACAAAATGTTGAAGAACTTTTGGTCAGGCTATTTCGCCTGGACGATGTTTCGCTCGGACTATTCGTCGAATCCTGAATCCAACAGCGTGCTGGCATCCAGGTCTTCGCTGCGTTCCATGATTTTCTCGACCGCTTCGTCAACGCTGACCGGTGCTAGTTCGGCATTGTCGTCGTCGTTCAAGATAGGCTTAGGTTCGTCAGCTTCGTCGCCCGGTTTTTTGCTGTCCCTGACCTTTGCGGCTTTGGCGTCATCGTCGGTATCCGAGTCAGGTTTCGGACGCGGTCCGGTGCGTAGGGCTTCGTAAGGCTTCGGATAAAAGTAGTGAGATTCCAATCGCGGACGGTCGCACTTGTAGGCGTTTTGGTGAGTCGCTGCATGCCAAGCCATCGCTTCCTGGCTCGACGGCGCGATCTTGTACGCGATCCAGCCACCGATATTGGTCGGCCGATTGTAGGTGCGGCGGTACGACGCCGGCAGTCGATTGCCGATCGGTCCAATCACGTCAATTCGAGGACCAAGGGGCTGATTCTCGCGGTCGGGATGATGCGCTTGCGCTGACACCGAAAAACACGCCATCAGCGCCGTCAATAAATACAAACGCAACTTCTGTACAGCCATCATCCCGTCCCTGGATTGCGAAACATGAATCGTGTGAAACATGCGCCGGTGAAACATTGCAGACGTGAAACCAGCATCCTTGCCGACCACGTCTTGGTCCAACCTTGTTCATCGACTCGGCATTGGTCCGGTTTTGAACGGGCAACCGGTTATGCCGATTGTCCCGCTGATGGGTAGAAATCGGAGTCAGCGAAGACGTGCTCTACGACCGATTCACATCGCCTTCGACGACTCGCCGGATTTGCCCAGTTGCTTCCAAATGCTGGCGCAGATCGGCCCGCAACCGCAACGCAAAACCAGCGACTTCCGCCGTTCGATAGCTTGGATACGACCAGCGATGATGCACCCACTTTTTGCCGACGTAGTTCAGCGTCACCTCGGCAAAAATTCCGTCTCGCAAATAGATGCGGTGATCCCGATCCTTGATCGTTGCCAGCACCAGCTTGGCCTGGCTGAAATATCCTGCGTCCAAATTGATCGGACGAGGTTCATCGTGCCGGCCGAGTGCGGCGTATTCGGATTCCCAGCGATTGGTTTGAACTTTCCAGTCTGCCAAACCGCCCGGATCTTGGTAATCGCCAAATGCGATCAGAGTCTTGGTCAAACCGACGCCCATCGTGGCGTCGTAGAATCCGCCCGCTTCAAACGGAACCGAGTCAGACGTTGCGATCACCGGCCCCCAGTGATCGCTAATTCGCTGCATGGCCCAGTTCATGGCATCGCCATGCCGCGTGATCACAGCACAGATACGAACGACGGGTTCAACGAGCCGAATCTGTGACACAGTGACGGGATCTCCGGAGGATGCCAAAGGCGGAACTTCGCGGTTACAATCGCGGCTTCATTGTAACTCGTCTTAGCCACCGACTTTTCTCGAACGAATCTCAAACTCTCATGCACCCATGGATCGCCGATCGGACCGCCGCGTTTGAAAGCAGCGGAATTCGCAGAGTCTTTGACTTGGCGGCAAAACTGAAAGACCCGATCAATCTGTCGATCGGGCAACCCGATTTTGATGTTCCCGACGAAATCAAGGCGGCAGCGATCGATGCAATCGAGTCCGGTAAGAACGCCTATTCACCGACTCAGGGAATCGGACCGCTGCGTGAAGCACTGCGCGATGAAATTGCGGCAAAGTATCCTCACGAAGACCGCGATGTCTTCATCAGCAGCGGGACTAGTGGCGGTTTGATGCTGGCGATGCTGTCGATGATCAACCCGGGCGATGAAGTGATCTATTTGGATCCGTACTTCGTGATGTATCCGGCGCTGCTGAAGATGTGCGGCGGTGTCCCCGTGCCTGTCGACTCGTACCCTGATTTCCGGCTTGACCCGGCCAAGATCGAAGCCGCTATCACGCCGCGAACCAAACTGATCCTGGTCAACAGCCCCGCCAATCCCACGGGCGTTACGGCAAGCGAAGACGAACTGAAGGACGTCGCTCGCATCGCGGCCGATCACAACATCGCTTTGCTGTCGGACGAAATTTACAGTCGGTTCTTCTATGACGAAGAATTCGTGTCGCCCGCATCGTTCAACGACCAAACGATCGTGATCGATGGCTTTAGCAAGAGCCACGCTATGACGGGCTGGCGAGTCGGTTATGTCCATGGCCCTTCGGAAATCATCAACACGATGTTGAAGGTCCAACAGTACTCGTTCGTCTGCTCGCCCCAACCGGCCCAGTGGGGAGCGCTGCGTGCGATGGAAGTCAACCTGGATGGACACATCGCCGATTACCGTCGCAAACGCGACTTGATCTACGATGGGTTGTCCGACAAATACGAGATCGCCAAACCAGGCGGCGCGTTTTATGTGTTTCCGAAATCACCAATCGCAAGCGGCGCCCAGTTTGTCGAACGCGCGATCGAAAAGGGATTGCTGATCATTCCCGGCAACATCTTCAGCAAGCATGACACTCACTTTCGAATCAGCTTTGCGGCGTCGGACGAAACCCTGCATCGTGGCATCGAAGTGCTCCGATCGCTCGCTTAATCATCGCATCAAAAACGAAGGTCAAAACATGCGTCTTGGAATCTTGGTTGCGATTGCATTTTTCACCGGGATGGCTGTCCTTCCAGCCGGTGAATTCAACAGCCTGATCAACATCGGTGACCCGGCGCCACAGTGGGACAAGCTGATCGGTGTCGACGGCAAGCTGCATTCGTCCAGCGAAACGAGTGATCACCGCGCCGTGGTGGTGGTTTTCACCTGCAACAGTTGCCCCTATGCCGGCGACGCCGAAGACCGATTGATTTGGCTGCACGAAAACTATTCGGCACGCGACGTCGCAATCGTCGCGATCAATGTCAACACGATCGACGAAGACTCGCTGGACGCGATGAAGCAGAAGGCGGCCGCCAAGTCGTTTGAGTTCACGTATCTGTACGACGAATCCCAGCAGATCGCGAAGCGATTCGGAGCCAAATACACGCCCGAATTTTTCGTGCTTGGCGAGGCCGGCGCCGATGGTAAACGAAGCGTCGTTTACATGGGCTCGATGGACGACAGCCCCGACGGAAAAAACGTGACGAAACCTTACGTCGCCGCGGCGATCGACGCTGTGCTGGACGGCGAGTCACCCGAGATTACTGAATCCGTCCCCATCGGCTGCCAGATTCGTTTCAAACGCGAACGGCGAACACGCAAACCAAAGCCCGTCAATTCCGCCGAATAGCGGCAACAACAGGCCGACCCAAAGTTCCAAGTTCGCGATCGACGATTCTAACTGTCATTCGTCGTCAAATTCACCGGCGAACATGTCTTCGCCCGTCAGCGTTTGCAGGATGATGGGACAGCCTTCTTCGAGCATGTCCAGCACCGTCGTGAAGCCCTCTGCTTCGCCGTAGTACGGATCAGGCACGTCTGTTGGCCAACTCTCGTCGTCCAGATAGTCGCTGAACATCCGAATGTGCGGTTTGATGCCTCCGGCCATCGACTGCATGATCGCGTGGTTTTCAGTGTCCATCGCCAAGACCAAATCGAACCGACTGGGGTCCAAATCATCGGGCGTCAGTTGCCGACCGCGACTCAATAATTCATAGCCTCGCGTTTCAGCAGCCGCTCGCATTCGGGCATCCGCCGGTTCGCCCACGTGATAGCCATGCGTACCGGCCGAGTCGACTTCGACGTCGGCCCCAAATTCACTGGCAAATCGCTGCATCACCGCCTCGCCTGCAGGCGATCGACAGATGTTCCCCATGCACACAAACAAAACTCGCTTCTTCATTTTTATCCTCGCGCCGCGATCCTTGTCGCCCACAAAAGTGTCTTGCCAGCGAACCTGAAACCGATTTCCAACAATTCGATCGCTAGCTGGCTTCACATTCCCATTTCAACAGTAGCCGATAATCCTACGTGATTGAGGACGTATTACCACCTGCAGCTCGGCAGGTGTTGGCTCGCAGACACGCCAAATCACACGACATCGCAGCGGGGCCGAATCGGCCTCAAGACTTGTTGGGGGGTTCCCTGGTGGACCTCACCTCCGAAAAATGTCGCTTGTCCGGGCTGAATTCCCCTTTCATCCGCAAAATTTTCGTGATTAACACTCAAAATCACCAACGAATACGGCTATGATGCTCGGCTCCCCTTCAGCGGGGGTGCAATCGCCACCTTTTCCAACTTATCGCCTGCCCATTCGGAACCCAACAGACCGGTATCCATCACTCCAGCGTGCTTTAAGCTTGCCTTAGGCGCCAACAAGGGATATTATCCTGCCTTATGGATTGCTCGTCTGCCTGTCCACCTCACTAACGGAGTTTGTGATGCCCGTCCGATTCACTCAGTCATGCCCGACCTGCGGTCGCCGTGTCCAGATCCGTGCTTCGTTGATTGGCTACACCGTCGCGTGCCAGCACTGCAACGCAGAATTTGTCGCCGCGGCAAGTCTTGACGAAGGAAGCAGTGCGACTGACGCCCCGACTGCCACTGACAAAACATCCTTGGACCCGCTGATGGTTCGCGTCGAAGAAGCGCTCCAGCGAGCCGAAAAGGAACGAGCGACCGTCAACTAGCGTTACGCCGTTGATGCACCAACGAAGCGACGCTGGCCGGCGAGGCATCGCATGAGATGCAATTCTTGCGGCACCCGTGCCGGCAAAGGGTGACAAACCAACAAAAAAGGCTCCGCTTTCGCGGAGCCTTTCTCGTTTCATTACCGATCGTTTTCAGATTGGTGTTTACTGCTGGCTAGGATCAAATCCGGTCTGAGCCAATTCTTCTTCTTCCTGGATGATGATCCGTGGGGTCACCATCAACATCAGGCTTTGAGCAGTACGACTTGTCGCCGTGTTGCGGAACAAGCGACTGACATACGGGATCTTGCTCAAGATCGGAGTGCCCCGTTCTTGGCGAGCTTCCGACATCCGCTTGATACCACCGAGCAGAATCGTTCCACCATCGGGAACACTGACCGTCGTGCTGACGGAGGTGAACGCGAAGGTAGGCAACTGAACCGTGGTACCTTCGATGACATCAGATTCCTCTGTCGTGTCATTCGAGTCATTGTCGTCAACGACGCCGTCACCGTTGGTGTCGCCGCTTTCCGTCCGACTGTTTCGACGAGTGCTTCGGCTACCTTCGTAAGTGAACGTGTTGACGTCACCAATCTGGCTGAAGAACGGAACCAACGTCAGGCGAACGAATCGCTTGTCATCACTGACCAATCCCTGAACGTTCAATTGGGTGCCTTCGTTAAGCACTACAATGACCGGTTGCTGAGCGACCGCAAAGTCACCGACGACTGGCGTGATGCTAGTCACAAACGGTCGCTGCGTCAGGTCGCTGATGCTGGCGAATTGTCCGTCGAACAGCGTCACCTTCGGAGCCTGCATAACGTTGGTCCGCGAATCGGACTGGATCGCTTGCAGGAAGAAGAAGGCTTCGATGTCACTTAGAATCGCGAAACCAAGCGTCGACGGGTTGGCAACGCCAGTACTGCCGAAGGTCGGAACAATCCCACCGGAACCATTGTTGAACTTGACGTCCAAGTCAGGTTGAATGGCCGAACCGTCCCAGCCCACGGTCACGCTTGGACCGCTGTCATCATCGGGAATTCCACGAGTGTTGTCATCGATGCTAAGGTTGAAGTCGACGCCGATTTGTTCAGCAAACGTATCCGACAGCGTGATGAAACGCACTTCGATCGTGATCTGCAGGTTCTGCAGACGACGTAGCGATTCGAGCAAGTCAGCAATTTGGTCGTGCACATCGCTTGTCGTGCTGATAACCAGGCTCAAGTTTTGAGCGTATTCACGCATCGTGCTCGGGCCGCCCAACGTGTCCCAAGTGTCTGGAACGACGGTCGTTTGAATCAACTCGATCAAGCTGTCGAAGTTGGCGAACGATGCACCACCAGCTCCGCCGCCACCACCGGGCGGATTCCCCATACCGAAGCCGCCTTGCGACCCCATCGAGTTGTATTGGCCAAGCACGTTCGAGCCGCTCATGCTCATGGGCGACATCTTCTGTGCCATGCCGGTACCCAGATCGGTCATCGAAACCGGAACCACTTGAACATCCGTTCGTGGGTTTGACATCTGGTAGGCGTTGCGAAGTGCACCGGCCAAACCGTCGTCATAGCTCGATGTGAAGTTCGGGATTGGCGTCACCAAATCCGTCACACGGTACGTAACAGGGTAGACCTTGCTTCGCTTGGCTTCTTTGCTAGTGATGTTTAGAACGTCGTTTTCGATCACATGCGTCAGTTCCATCTTGTCCAAGATGATATTGAGCGCGCTGTTAAGCGAAATGCTGTTCGGCAATTGCAATGTGACTGGCGATTCAGGTGTGACACGCACGACCCCAAGTGCCCGTTCGTCGATGACGATTGGGACGCCGGTAACAGCCATCAAGTCGTCCAGCACTTCACCAAGTGGTCGTTCGCGGTACTTGATGTTGACCTGGGTCGACAACTTGTCCTTGATCGCGTTTTCGGTGGCACTTAGACGAGGATCGCCATCACCACGGCCACGCAAACGGCTGCGGGACAGGTTGGACCAGTCCTCGGCGTTGGGCAGCGTCATGGGGCGGTTCGGATCGGGAGCAATCGCTGCCCGTTCAACCGCCAACATCGTGTCCAGGAACCCGGTTGCTTTGTCGTCTTGGATCTCTTGTCCCATGCGGATTCGAGTTCCGACGCGGCTTCGTTGCAACATGCTGATCGAGATCGGATCTTGCGGCTTCAGTTCTTGGACCTGTTTGGCCAGAACCTCCGCTTCTTCGAACCGACTCTCTTTGATCAGACCGTTGAACTCTTCGACCAAGTTTGAAATTTCGTGGTCGATGCGAGACTCACGAGCGTCCTCTTGTTCCATCTGCATGCGGACCGCATCGTTTTGAAGATCCAAATCGATCTTCGCACGGTTCGCCGTGATGTATTTGTTCTGTTCTCCAATCGCTCGTCCAACCATGACGGCTAGCGAACGCTTGGCTGATTCGTCGATGTCAGAATCATCAACTCGGCGACGTAGTCGTTCAAGCTGGTCAAGCGCATCAAGTGGCGCCGCAGTCTTATCCTGCTCAGTCTTTGCCAGCTCGGCAGTGACTTCGCGGTATAGGCGACGTGTTTTCTCTTGACTCTCAAGCTGTGCTTTGCTGATTGGCGAAAGCTCGCCACTATCCGACCCAGCGGTTTGCGACGGTGCACCCAACCGGGTTGGTTGCAACAACGTCAGCTTGTCTTTAAGCAGTTGTCGTTGATTCAGGTCCAAGTCGGCTTCGTACTTCCACGCTTCGCGAAATTTCACGAGCGCGGCCGACTTATCGCCGGACGTCAGTGCCTTCATGCCGTCTTCGAACAGCTTGCTAGCGGTCGCATTACGACTAGTGCCGGCAGGCGCCATCGCAAGAGGTTCGATGTTTTGCACCTGTTGCACGCCCGATGCACCTGCTTCGGCGGCGTACAGCATCTGCGAAACCGGGTTCGCTTGATTCTGAGCCAAAGCCGGTTGCACCAGCGATGTTCCGCCTGCTGGCAGCGTGCCCGAAGCCAAAGCGATTCCGCTGCGACGAGCGGCCGATTCGGCGTCAAGTACAAGTTGCCAGACGCGAGGTTCGCCCGGTGCAAAGTCCTTTTCGGGGACCTTCATCGATTCGGCTTTTCTTGCCACCGCCAGCGCCGTGGTCACATCGCCGCGGTCGAGCGCGGCGCGGCCAATAGCGACCAGACGCAGCGATTCTTGTTTGGGATCAGACAACGCCGATGCTGCCGAGAAGCCTTCCATTGGGATCGCATCAGCGATCTCGGGCATCCGAGCAACCGGCGGTCTTGGCGGCATCGTCAGCAGAGCTGAGTCGATTCCGATGTTTTCGAGTTGTCCTCGCACTGCTTGCAGATCGCCTGCAAGCTGCGGGAACTTGGCCTGGATCGCCCAGACAGCTCGAAAGGACTCAACCGCCGTCTGATAGTCCTGGCCAGCGATGGCTTGCCGGACTTCGGCGATTTTCTGTTGACCAGCAGCAAGCGTCGATGGCGACGTGCTAGCGGCCTGCGTGGCACCGTCGGTTGGGACGGGCAGCGCGAATTGGGCTGACGCATCGACGTGTGGCAGCATGCACATTGCAGCAAGCAAGGCCAGACGACGGTGAGATCGGCGACGATTGGATTTAGGTACGAGGCGGTTCAACGCGACACTCCTTCTTCGCGGTGAGACTTCAATAAGTGGGACAGATTCACAAACCGAGGTGTCGCCTAGATGACTGAACCTGAGTTGTTGTCCGCTCCCGTCCGATATTTAGCCAAAACTCATCACTTCTCTGGCTCTTCTGCTACTGCTGACATGTCGCGACATCAAGATCTCGGGCGACACACTTCCTTGGGAGTCGCGAGGGATTTTGGGCGCGTCGGCAGCGTTCAAAGCCTTGGCTGTCAGTGGGAATAGTCACTGCTGGGACAGGCTGTCAAGACTGATGCAAAGCCAATTGAAAAAAATTGGCCAGATCGTCGGACGCTCTCGAATTCGGGCCTAGAAACTAAGCGTTGTGCAACGCAGATTCGGTTGTTTCGTTGTTCGTTGCAACCGAAACGGGTACCGAAACTGGTGGCACCGTTGGTTTGCGAACGTTCTCAAGACGGCCAACGATTCGATCAATTTCGGGCGTCAGATCGCTCAATTGATCACTCAATTCTGCGATTTTTTGATAAGCCCGCGCGTCTTTCGCAAGTGCCACCACTTCTAAACGACCAATTTGCACAGGCTGGTTGTCGTTACCGAGTCGGTGAGTGAACAACGGAAGCGAAACATTTAACTGATAAGCTTTTTCAGGTAACCGGACACTTTGCCAATTGGCGTGATATCCCTCGTGCAACCACGCCAGGTTCAAATCAATTTTAACCCGCGCCAAATCATGACTTTTGGCAAATTCAACCAGTGGTTCCCAAACGGTTTCCCACTGACCAAGCCCTTGCAACGGAACTCGCCTTTGCTGCTTGAGCGTTTGACACTTGGTCGAATTCATGGTGAACGAGTGCGCGAAATTCGTGGCTCGTCCCAACAGCAATCGAGCCTCGGCGTGGCCGAACGTACGTGTGTAGATGCACAACATCAGAACCAACGCAACACCGACTCCGGCGAGCCACGGCATCTTCAGATACAACGACAAGACCGACATGACGGTCGTGACCGAGCAAAGCCCGGCGACAACCAACAACATCATTCGATTACCGAATTTAAGCTGCAACAAGTGATGCAAGTGACCACGATCGGTCACATAAATGCTTCGGCCGGTCAACCAACGACGCAGAATCGCTGCGCTGGAATCGAACAGCGGAATGGCCAAAATTGCGATCGGTGCGGACGCCAAAACAGCCGACTCTTTCAAGCTGCACCACATCGCTAGCACACCCAAAAAAAGCCCGATCATCATGCTGCCTGCATCACCGAGATAGATACTCGCCGGCGGTCGATTGAACTTCAGAAAACCAATCAGGGATCCCGCCAACGAAAATGCCAGCACGACGCTGATTGTCGATCCAGATAGTAGCGCCGAGAACCCCATTCCGATACAGATGATGGTCCCCGCGGTGGTCGCCATCCCGTCAGCACCGTCGATCAGGTTGAGCGCGTTCACGGCGATCAATAACCACAGCATGGTCACTGGAAACGCCAGCGGGCCAAGATCAATGTCTAATCCAAACACGCCGATTGTCTTGATGATCGAGCCGCTGCCAACCAACCCAGCAATGATCAAGCACTGCAGCAACAGTTTTTGACGTCCGCGAAGTCCCCAAGCGTCATCGACCAATCCCACGATCAACATCGCGGCTGCTGCGCCAAAGAGCAGGTACCAGCGGTAATGCACGTCGCCCAGCATGCTGCCAAAGAATTGGCGATCAATCAGGATGGTTGAGGCGAACGCAATCGCCAACGAAATATAGACCGCGACACCACCGCCTAGGGCTATCGCGTTGATTTGAAGTTTTCGAGTCTGATCCGGGCGATCAACCATTCCGGTCGACCGAGCCAACTTGCGCACTATCGGCACAAGAATGAGGGCTGCCACAGTGGCGATGACTAAGGAAAGTGCGATCAACGGTGCCATAAAAGTCTGCCGACGCGGAGAAGAAAAGGGTCGAATGAAAAGCGAGGATCGTGAGCGGAACACCAAAAGGTCAATTTGGTGGGTCTAGGTAAGGTGTCCGTTCTGGCCTTTCGAGCCTCGTTTCGACATGGTTGCCATTATAGAGCCAGACTGAGCTGGCAAAACTACTGAACTAGCAAATAGCGCAAGAAATCGCGCAATGGTTCGTGTTATTACGGGTGCATACGATTCTGCGGGGGGCTCACCTAACCCAGTCAGGCGCGATCGATATTGCCGGATTGTCCGGCACAGATCGGATTTCCGGCCTTTTTGTTTAAACCCGCACGGGGATTAAGGCGATAGAAAGTCCAGAGCGACGTGTCTAACCGATACGACCCGCTCGACCTGAATGATTAATATACCGAATGCCGTTGTAGCCAAGGGGGGCCGACATGGCGATTCGTTCCATTGGTGCGAAAGCACTTCAACAGAACAAATCAGACTGGGCCGATGAGGCCAAGTTGAATACCGTCGCGACAAAATCGCTGGGACCTGCATCCGCTGGTACCTCTGCGATCAAAACGAGCACCCCGGCGTCACCAGCGATTCGCAAAATGCGACGTTTGGTGGTTGCTGGTTGCCTCGGCTTGATTGTAGTCGGCTCGACCGGATGCACGATGACGGCAGGCCTAGGCCGGTCGTTGACTCAGTCCGATTGCATCGACGACTTCATGATTGGTTACCGCAATAAAGCGTTAGCCGAGAAAGCATGGCACTGTCGTAAGAACCAGTTCCGCGGCCAGTGCAATGGACGCGAGTTCAAAGATGGTTTCATCAAGGGATACATGGAAGTCGCCGAAGGCGGCCACGCATGCACCCCAGCGATCGCTCCGTCACAGTATTGGGGTTGGCGATATCAATCGTCCAACGGTCAAGGCGCTATAAACGCTTGGTTCCAGGGGTTCCCGCAAGGGGCTCGAGCAGCCGAGGAAGATGGCGTCGGCAACTGGCGACAGGTTCAAGTTTCCTCGGCACCACCAGCCGCGATGCAGCCTGCTCAACCCATGACATACTCGAACTCGTCGACGCCTCAGCCGGCCGGAGCCAATCCGTTCTATCAAGAACAGGATGCAAGCCTCGAGCCGACCGAGTCGGACACGATCGATATTGATTCGATTGATTCCGATCCTGTCGAAGCCGATGTTATCGACGCACTGGATCGAACAGACAGCGTGTACACCAGCCCTAGCGACACGTTCCCGTTCGCCGAGGTCGACAGCGACTCTTCGTCGTACATCGGCCAACCGCAGGAACGCACGGCGATGGTTGAACGCTCCAATGTGATCAGTGACACCGAAGACATCAATATCGATGAAGTCTTTGGGCCAGCGTCAGACACGATCAACATCAGTGACGATACCGTGTTGCCGTTCAGTTTCGACTGATTTGCAATGCTACGACTAAGAGAACTGTGACGCAAGGAATGATTCTTTGCATCCAAATGACCGAGGCGTCGCCTAGGTCCTACGTGAAAGTCGGTGGCGGTGCCACAGGCTTCAGCCATTCAAAATCGAGCCCTAGCAAGAGAGTTCAGGGATGAGAACAAAACTTCCAGCCGTCGAGCGGACACGGCGTTTGATCCGCTCCGCAACGACTGCCGTTGCCGCCAGCATGGTTGTCACGGCGCTTACTGGGTGCTCGGCTTTGACGCAGCCGATCAACGGCGTGCCGGCCGATCGACTGCCACCGCAATTTTTTGCCGAGCCCAAGAATGACTTGGTGCCCGTCGACATCGCGTTGCTGTCGATCGAGCCACCTCGGGATTATCAAATCTCTGGTGGTGACATCTTGGGTGTTTACGTTGAAGGCGTTTTGCCGTTCAACCCACCCAACCAACCACCGGAACCACCGCCGGTGAACTTCCCCGATGCGGAAAGCACGTTGCCGCCTTCGATCGGCTATCCGATTGCCGTGCAAGACGACGGTACGTTGTCATTGCCGCTGATCGAACCACTCGACGTCGAAGGCTTGACGCTTGAACAGGTTCGCGATGCAATCCGCGACAAGTACATCGACGAAGATATCTTGCGACCTGAAAAGGCTCGCCCGATTGTTACGATCATCAAAGAACGAACCTACGACGTTATCGTGGTCCGCGAAGACGGTGGCGGCCAACAAAACGGTGGACTCAACACTCAAAACCTGTCGTCACAGTTCCTGACCGGCGGCAGTGACCGAAGTGCATCGGGCGGTTTGGTCAAGCTTCCGGCTTACAAGAACGACATCCTTCACGCCTTGGTTGAAACGGGTGGATTGCCCGGCTTGAACGCCAAGAACGAAGTAAAGGTCTTGCGAGCTAACCGCGCCGACCAACGCAAACGAGCTCAGTTCATGCAGCAGTGGCACGCACAACAACAAGCGATGCGGCTTGACCCTTGTGCTTGCCCTCCGAAACTGCCCGAAGATGACTCAATCCTACGTATTCCGCTGCGGCTGAAGCCAGGAGTTGTTCCCAACATCGACGAGAAAGATGTGGTGCTCGAAGACGGCGACATCGTCTACATCGAATCGCGTGAAACGGAAGTTTACTACACCGGTGGCTTACTCAACGGTGGCCAATTCCCGCTTCCGCGTGACTATGACTTGGACGTCCTAGGAGCCATCGCGGTTGCTGGATCAAGCATCGGCGGCACGGCTCGACAATTCGGGCAAACCGTCGGACAAGGTGCTCAAGGCGTACCGCCAACGATGTTGTACGTGCTTCGCAGCGACGGTTGCGGTGGACAAGTTGCGATCGAAGTCGACCTGTCTGAGGCCCTCAACGATCCAAGAAGCCGCCCGCTGGTTCAGGCTGGCGACACTTTGATCCTGCAGTACAAGTGTGAAGAAGAAGCGATCAACTTTGGTCTCTCAACATTCTTCACCTTCGGTATCGCCCGACTGCTAAGAAACTAGTCAGGTAGACGCTGCGAAATCGAATCTTGAGCCACGTCGTGAAACGTTCACGGCGTGGCTTTTTTCGTGGCCATATCCGACAAGTAGTCTTGCAGCTCGGTTGGTGTGCGGCCTTGCAGTGCCGTGAACGGTGCAGGCAATTCCAAGACAGTCCACCATTGCTCGGTAGGCGTCGTCCACGGCGGGTCCAGCATCGGTTCCAAATCATCATCAACCCACTCGTCACGCCACCAACCGCGTTGGACTGCGGTTAAGTCAACGTTGGGATCCACCATGGGCTTGGGACGCCGCCCGTTGAGCGATACCAAAGCTAGGGCATAGACGCGATTCTCGGGGACTCCCAACTCGGCCGCCGCTTCACTAATCGCGACCGCCGTTTGGCGAATTAATTCAGGGTGATGGTCGGCTCGTTGCGACTGGTACCCGGTTAGCACAATGGTCGATGGAACGAACAGAAAATCATCGCTGTTGCGGTCGACGACCAAATAGTGAGTCAGCGCTTGCTTGTTGCGAAGCATCATTCGCCAAGCAAATCGATGCCCGCGCTCGTTCCAATTCGAGTCACCGGGGAACAACGCTGGCCGTATCGGTAGCAGACAATGAATCACGACATAAACAATGGCTGCCCCGATCGCAAAACGCGTGACCTGTGACACAGGCAAAGCAGTCTGCGATGTGTCTAGGGTTGGGTTACGGGAATCACTTCCAAGAAATAGTCGCAGCCGGCGCCGCAGTGTCTCGGGCGGAAAGAAGACTACCAGTGTCGCCAACATGAACCACGGAAACACACCGATCGTCAGCGTCATCGCATTGGTCAAATGAAAACCGATCGACAACAAAACCGCGACCCAGCGAGTCGGCCGCCAAAGCAACATGGGCACCACCATCAGGTCATATCCAAAGCCCCCGTAGACGAACATTTCGACCATGCCGGGGACATCCGCCCATGTTCGGCCCGCACCCGCGTCTTGGTTTCGAAGGATCAGTTGTGCTGGCTGTCCACGAAACCAATCGCCGTTTAGCTTCGCAATCGCACCGAAGGCATACGGAAGCCCCAATTGAAACCGCACCAACCAAATCTGCCATCGCCAACACGTTTCACGTGGCCGCTCAATTCGCAACTTGCGATCAACAGACCATTGACCAGCGACCGGCAATAGCATCAGTAACCCCGCCGTGATCGCCAGCAGGTAATAGTGATTGACGTAAATCTGGCAATCGACGAGCAGCACATACCAGATCGAACAGGACAGCAAGCCCGCGGCTACACGAGTGAAGAATCCGATCGCCAGGAACACCGCGGCAATTTTGGTAACCACAAAGTGCCAACGCATTCCCTCGCCAGGCCACAGTCCAACCCACTCGAACCCGTGGTACTTCAGCAACACGCGTGCATCGATAAAAACAGCGCGATAAGTTTCGTCCGTCAAGAATCCATCGGCCCACACGTAGACCGCTACCGCAACTGCGAAACGCAACCAAACCAGAACCAACGCATCGACTTGTTGCATCGCGGCCGAACGAATCCAGGCGCACGGCGAACCGACTTGTCGTGAAGTTACGTTTGAATCGGCCATAGCGGATTAGACACCGACAGACGAACGGACAGACATCAGCGCATAAAAAAACGAGAGATCCCGGCCACGACAACTGACAATTTTCATTGCCCGTTGATCGACGGATCTCTCGTAGCTCGAAGTTTTATGGTACCGGCAACATGAGTCAATAGCGACACGACGCTAATGAACCCCTTTTTTGAGGGCGCCGGAATCGTGCGATCGCCAAAACGAGCTCGTTGCATTCCATTGACCATCACTGCAAACGGCCGCAATCAAGTTAGAATGTCTCTGATGCAAATCTCTGATCCCTTTAGACGGCAACGATGAAAACGACTCTCGAAGCCGCCCCGAATCATCACTACCACTTCGTCACCGGACGCTTGGCCGAGGGTGCCGTTCGATCGATCGTCGATGAACTGTCCGCCAAATATTCATTCGCCTATTCGATCGGTGTCATGCCGATCACGGTCGCTGCGTTGATGACG
>JBAUHR010000956.1:0-4592 GCA_049680385.1 Rubripirellula sp.
GGCCCATCGTCACCTTCCAGGAACTCGGGGACAAGAAATCGATTTGAAAGATCTTGCACGCCCCAATGGCCAGCAAAAGCTAACCATGCAAACTCTGAGTCCTGCGCAAGATCGCCGATCCGAGGCAATTGGATAGTTTGAGCATTTGACAGTGGATTAGGACTCACGAAGTGTTCTTCTATGTATGTAAGGTCAAAGTCGATTCCACGCCAAGGTGTGCTTCCGGGAACTGCGTATGTTGCATGCCCTCCCAAGCCAACAAACAAATTTGGGCGAACCCCGTTCCGCATGAGATCTTGATACTGGTATCTATCACCTCCGTCCGCTGCGTCTGCAGCCAATTTAAGAAGAGGCACTGCGATATGTTGGGCTGCAGCAAGTTCGGATGGGACCCAGTTCCCCTGACTGTTCCTTGCGAGGTAGAGAATCGCGCTTTCCCAGTCTCCTTCATGCGTATTCCAGCCCTCATGATCACGCCAATTACTTCGCGGATATGCAAAGTGATAGGTGATCGCTATCTGCGTCGCACTGCTCCAGTGGTCTGTATCGGTAAGCAAAGAGGCATAAATCGTCGGCGGATTGGGAGATGGAGCGTACGGCCCCGAGAACAGTTGGAGATCATAGTAGAGGGAGGAATCGCCCGCCGGGCAATTTGAGTTTCCTGACACGTCACACCGTGTGTCACCCAGTTTTTCGATACCGAGTCTTCTTAACTCCGTGACACTTACTGGATGATTGAATCGCTCGTCCTCCCCGAAGTGCAGAATCGGACTAAACGTTTCGACAAGTTCCTGGGCGTTAGCTATGGGTTTTTCATGCGTGACTCCGTCAACAGTTATTGTCAGTGGTTGAAACCCCTCTTGAAACAACTCAGGGTGATCAGCAATCAAGAAACCATTAAGTCTGTGCGGCGACGGACCCAGTGAATTTACGAGGCGCGCACTGAAAAATGCACTTGTTACGGATGGATCGCCGGGAGGGGCAACCTCGTTAAACGTCACCGAATGAGTCCCTTCTAGTAAGTCATGTTCAACTTTGCAGGTTGTAATTGGTCCTTCGTCTATGCAACTGAGATCGGTTCGAATCGTGGAGTCATCTGGAAACCAAATTACAGCCCCTGCTCCGGCATTGGCCTGCCATGAGGGAGTGCGGAATGAAATTGCATACCGTCCTGCAGAAGTAGTTTTGAAGGTGTACGAGATCGGGATCGGACCATCACCCGCAGTCGCCCACCAGCGATCAAGGCCGAGCCTCTTTTGAAATGTAGTTTCTTCATCCGCCTCATGTCGATTCAA
This sequence comes from Rubripirellula sp., assembly GCA_049680385.1. Lineage (GTDB taxonomy): Bacteria > Planctomycetota > Planctomycetia > Pirellulales > Pirellulaceae > Rubripirellula. The sequence continues at coordinate 1,296 of JBAUHR010000956.1, forward strand.
TCGGACGAAATCGGTTGGATCAATCCAGCCATCGGAGTTGGACGAATAACCGGGGCCGCGCCAATCTGTTTCAATGTTCGGGTTTCCAGGAACCCAAATTTCCCAGTGAAGATGTGGCCCACTACTTGTCAATGGCGTGTTGCCGATACGCCCGATTTGCTCACGCCGAGCGACCTCCTGGCCAACAGAAACGAGTAGATTCTCTGAATCGAGATGCCCATAGAATGAATAGATTGTCGGGACGCGCTGATTGTCATCAGTTGTTTCAGGTGTCTCGTCAGGAAGCAGGAACATCGTACCTTCGGGAGCGTCGTGCCGAATTACAACGATCCCTTCCCAAGCATCCACCACCCCTTCCACGACGTCTCCGACGAATTCGACAACCCCGTCGCCAATGGAGTAGATGGGCTCATACAAATCATCCGCACCAAGGCCGAAATTCCAATCTTCCCCAAGATGGTAGAGACCTCCAAGATCTGTCCGCCAAGTACGAAAGTCCTGAACATCAAACCAGCAACCAGACTCTTGGGTGTTTTCACAATAAGGCTCACCGTCAGGATTGTCGCTGAATGGAAAATCAAATTGGCCTTCAGCAAGTTCTGGCAATTCGACAGGCTCAGGGTCGGTCGTTTGACACGCGGGCGCCGAATGCGTTGATTGTCCGCCCTCGTTAGCAGAAGCAACGACGTAACAGTAAGTGCGGTCGTACCTAAGATTAAAAGGTTCAATCTCACCTGACGCGTCGTTCTTGGTGAACTCATAGTTGTCGAGAAAACGTTCGCCAGAGTCTCGATAGACGGCAGTGTCAAACGGACCTGTTGGTGACTCAGACCGGAAAAGCAAGTAATCATTCGCCCTATCTGAGTTGTCCCATGTGGCTTCAATTCCAACACCTTCGATGAGTTCTACAGCCAATCCAGTTGGCATACTTAGTGGAGCAGAGGCGGTCGACCCAAGTACGACATCGAATGGATTGCTAAACGCCCCAGCATACTCATCCGCATCATTCCAAGCGGTGACAAGTACGTAGTACGTTCCTGGCAATAAATCCTTGTAGATAGGCAATTCAGTACGAATTGCGTCTCGATGCGTCTCTCGAAAAATACGCCCATCTCTACCGTCTCGGCCATCTGGTCGATGATCCACTGTCCAGTCTGGGTTGTAGTGCCCCGTATGAACTTTGCCGATAGGCCCAGATTGATCTCCGTAATAAAGTTCGTAGCCAAATCGCGAACCCGCTGCTCCAACAAGTTCAAGTTGCAAATTGCTATCGGACACAAATCCGCCACTGGCGTGAGTATCACCCGATACGATTACATTGGCTATTTGCGGTTGTTGATTGTTTGGACTTGGTTCTTCTGCGAGACTGTTCTGAGCGCAGACGACTTCGGACAAGCCATTGTTGTCAGTATCACCAGGCCAAACGTAGAACTCGTCTCCAGCCTCTCTCGCAGCTTGAGTGCCAGACACACCTGTGTCGTTCGATGAACGAACGGCGTAGCAGTAAATGTTGTCTGCCCACAAATGTGGCGTAGTCGTGAATTGAAGAACCGGCTGGTCGTCATATTGTGTCTCACCACCTTTGGTCAGCTGCTGTCTAAATGGTCCCCATGGCGAAGTTGATCGGTATGAACGTGAGCGAGTTCCGGGCTCAGGAATCCATGAAACGTTGACCGTGTTTAAGGCGGTTGATGTAGCAATGACATTTGTGGGCGGATTCGTCGGTTCCTGCAGATTCGGGTCTGCCGGACTCACGATAATCTCGTTGCTGGTGTAAACCGTTTGCAAGATTTCGTCATCGTCCCAAGTTGTGATCGCAAACGTGTAGCCGCCAGGAAAGAAGTCGATTGGAACCGTCCAATCATACGATCCGCCGTTGGCATCGGTTTTTTGATCAGCGGGATGAATTCTTCCGGTTTCTTGATTCACCTGCTCAAAGTGGTTAACCAAAACCTTGTCGAATGGATCGGTGCTTCCATCCTTGAAAGCTTCGATGGTCACCTCGTTTCCAGGCTCAGACCACTCGATGCCAATTGTAGCTCCAGCGTTCACATAAACGTTTCCATCAAAACTTGGGGCCGGAGATGCGATGCTTGCCAACACTAGACGGGCGTCTAGTTTTTCAACGGCCAGTTTCCGATTTCTCGCTGAAATGGGATTTCGCATAGTAGGTGCCTATATTTCTCATGCCGCCCAAATTAAGTTATTCCCCTCTTGAAGGGGTGGTCGGCAGTATACGCGATTTCCCCATTAGAAGTTGAATTTTCACAGGTTATGAAAGCAACAAGATCGCATCACTATGATCACCAATCGAACTGCAAGAAAAGATCTTCGTCGTCGTCGCCGATTGCTGCTTGAGAAACTTGAGCATCGACTTCCTCTGGCGATCGGGACCCCGGTCTTCGCTGGAGGGATACTTACATTTGATTCCGTAGGAGGGAACGACACGCTCGTTCTCTCATCAACTGACGACCCCAATCGTATTCAGTTCGATGGCGGTTCTTCGCCCTCACGTGGAGTGGTGGACAATGTTACTCAAGTCATCTTCAACGGCGATGGGGGCGATGACAGCTTGGTCGTTAGAAACGACTTAGGAAGCTCAGTTTTTCAACCAGAGATCCTGTTCGATGGAGGTGGCGGAGACGACACGGTTGTTGTGAATGGTAGTTCCGGTCCAGATACGTTTCGCGCGATTGATGATGGTCAGATATTCTTCAATCATCAAGACAGCGTTGGGGACGATATGGCAATCGCAATAACCTCAGTTGAATCCAGAACGCTAAATGGCGTTGGTTCGGTGGACAGCTTTCTTGTTACTGCGGCAGATGGCCCTCTAATAACTGTTAACGCGGCCAACTCAAGCAGCGTTCTCAACTACCGATCCCAAAATGCGGGTCCGATTGAAATACGTGACTCACGGATCGATGATACGAGTGGTGATGTAGTCTTCAGCGGTTTTGGAGAGGTTGCTCTCAACGCTCGGGGCCAAGCTGTTTCGGTCGTTGGAACTGACGATGATGAGTTGATTGAAGTGGATTCACTTGGACCAACCGATGCGATCGTCCATGTAAGCCAACAACCAATTATTCGGGTAACCTCACTCGCGCCAAATCAGTTGACAATCGATGGTGGTGGTGGTCAGGATGACTTGACCATTCAATCCGGCAGTATATCGGATGAGATTTCTGTTACCGACAGCGAGGTAAGCATCACCGCAGCAACCAATGTTCTTACGATAAACCACGAAACGCTTGCGGTGCTTGGCGGTGCGGGTTCGGATCGCTTCACTGTTACAAG
>JBAUHR010000957.1:0-4555 GCA_049680385.1 Rubripirellula sp.
CGATCAACAAGCGATACAAGAAGGAATTCAAGAATCCGAAGGATGGCGTCACGCGATCGACGCTGCTTCGCGAAGGCGCGCTGCCGCACATCAAGATCGGCGAAATCAAAGTCCATGGCCCCATCGAAGAACCCGGTGGCGGCAACGAAGAGTTAGCGGTGTTTGGCGAACAAGGTTTTCAGGCTGACCAAGCACTTCCGCAACTCTTCGCGTTTGCCCAGCGTGCGTTTCGTCGACCGCTGGACCAACCGGATCGCGATCGAATCGAAGCGATTTACGAAAAACGGTTGACACAAAAAGCGACACCACGTCAGGCGGCGTTGGACGCACTGAAACTGATCCTCTGCTCGCCCTCGTTCTTGTACCTCAGCGAAATCACGCCCGAGGATGAAAGTCGGCTGCGGCCGATGGACCTGGCGTCGCGGCTGTCTTATGCGCTATGGGCAGCACCTCCGGATGACCAACTTTTCACCGTCGCCGAATCGGGCAAACTTGCCGAAACGAATGCACTGAAACAACAGATCGCCCGGATGGTTGCCGATGATCGCTGCGATGAATTCGTTAGCGGCTTTCTGGACAGTTGGCTGAACCTGCGAGACATCGGCAATCTGCCACCGCCTCGCAAGTCGATGCCAGAATATTATGCCGAGAACCTTCCGGAATCGATGAAGCAGGAAGCACGTCTGTTCTTTCGCAACTTGCTAGACGAAAACGGATCGGTGATGGATTTTTTGAATGCCGATTACACGTTCGCCGACAAGCGATTGGCCAAGCTCTATCGATTGCCCGAACAAGACACACTTCGCCTTGCCGATGGTTTCCAGCGAATCAGTCTAGTAAAGAACAAACAACGCGGCGGCGTGCTAGGCATGGCTGGCGTCTTGACGGTCAGCGCCAATGGCGTCGACACATCACCGGTGACTCGCGGCGTGTGGGTTCTGGAAAACGTTCTTGGCATCACGCCACCGCCACCGCCGGACGAAGTGCCAGCAATCGACGCGGACGTCAGCGGAGCGACCACGATCCGCCAGCGACTGGCCAAACACCGCGAAGACAAAGCGTGTTACGTCTGCCACCGCAACATCGATCCGCTCGGCTTTGCGTTAGAAACGTTCGACCCCATCGGACGCTGGCGAGACAAGTATCCCAAACCCAACGACAAAGGTACGGCGGCCAAGATCGACCCGTCCGGCAAATTGCCCTCGGGTGAAACCTACGATGATTTTGCGAACTTCAAACAAGTGATTTTGGAAACTCGCGGCGAACGGTTCGCACGCAACCTGATCGAAAAGTTACTCAGCTATTCGACCGGACGTCACATGGAACGGACCGACCAATACGAGATCGACGACATCCTCGCCCGCGTCAAAGCGGACGGCTACGGACTGCAAACGATGGTCACCGAAGTATTGACCAGCGAAATTTTTCGGTCGCGCTGAGTGCTGACGAACGAGTTGAGATTCGATCAACAGTGCTTAAAAGCTAACGGCAACTTCCTGCGATATCGCCGATGCATCACCTTCCTCGTTGGCATCGATCGCATCGTCTTGCTGATCGGTATAGGTTTTGTGTAACCGGCACAGCAGCGAAAGCGTGGGATAGAAATTCGGATAGTCGGTTTTTAGTTCGATCAGCGGCAACCCGTCGCCTCGCTTGGTCAGCATCAGGGTCGATTCGAACGAACTGCGGAACTCGCCGATTGCATCCAGGGCAATCGTTCGCTTCGTGCCGAAACGCGGATCCGTGATTTGTAGCTCGTCCAACGTCATGACAACATTTTCATTCAGCGGCAACTCGCCCGCTTCGTCCAACTGACGCATCAAGTTCAGCTCAATCGCATCACACAATTTCAAAGACACCTGATCAATCAGATTGCCCGATTCCTTTCGGCGATCAAACTCTAGATTGAACAGCACCGGCGTAAATGAGTCGGCAAGGTAAATTCGAAAGTCCGCGCGCGATCCGACATAGACATCTCTTGTCGCAACTTTGGAATGATGTTCCGTGACCGTCATTTGGTACTGGGTCACGTTTTGATAGGAAAACGTTTTGACGGGCGCCGCCGGTTTAGCGATTTGCACACCATGCTCAAAAACCGTCAGCGTGGAACAGAACCGAGGTGCCTTGGCAGCGACCGCCTGCAAGGCGAACGCTACCGCAATACCGGCAAACAGCCACACCAGCAGCGGCACAGGCAGAGAAACCGTAACACTGGCCAGCAGCCCCATCCCCAGGCATCCGCCCAACAAGACCAACTGAACCTTTTCAGAAGTGCTAGAGACTTGGCCAATCGGTTCGCCAAGCGGTTGCGATTGGTGTGAATCACGACAGGAAGCGTCAAGCATCGTCCGGGGCCCTTCAAAGAGTCTACAAATACCGAAAAACTTTAGGTCACTCCATCGGATCGCGAACCGAAAATTGTTCGAAAATCCGAATCCCTATGAAATATTTTTCGACGTCGCAATCCTTGCGTTGGGTTTTCAGTTCCAGCTTTGTTTCCGAAAAGACTAAGATGCCAGTCAGCCCAAAGGGCTTAAGGTGTCAGATCGTTTGACATTTCAGTCACGGCATGCCGACGTCAGTGGCTCGAAGGCTTGGGGTTGCTCGGCGTGTGATTGGGCGAAAGACTGAAATGAGCGATCCCTTGGTCGACAGCGCAGAATCGCGAAAGCGATTAGCCGACGCCGCGAAACGGTTTGAAAACCAATTGCGAACTCAGGAAGGCGCAGACTGGCCGAGCGAGGCCCAACCTTCCCGAATCGCGTCGGTGCTGAGGTTGCTCCATGCGACACTCGGTCAAAACAGCACTCAGTCGATGAACTGCTCAGGCGGCCTGGACGAAACGTTTTCAATTCCAAAGCAGGTGGGCAGATTTCGCATCGGCCAGCGTGTGGGCGAAGGCGGGTTCGGCGTGGTTTACAAGGCTTTTGACGAAGTGCTAAGGCGCGACGTTGCACTTAAAGCGGTTCCGAGACGAGCGGGCACACATTCCGCAAGCGAAGAGTATCGGTTGCGTGAAGCACGAGCCTCGGCTCGATTGAACCACCCGTACTTGGTGCCGCTTTACGAAGTCGTCGAAGACGAACAGTGCGTCTATCTGGTCTCGGAATTTTGTGACGGTCCAACACTGTACCTATACCTGAAGGAGCACCCTGGTCCGGTCAACCCGAACTGGGCTGCCGAAGTGACATTGAAGCTGGGGCAAGCCGTTGCGCACGCACATGGACGCGGGCTCGTTCACCGGGATATCAAGCCAGGCAACGTGCTGCTTTCACCTGAACGAGCCGATGGTGACATACTGCCGTTCACGCCACGGTTGACCGACTTTGGACTCGTACTTGAAATTGACAGCGAGTCGACGGCCCAGACCCAAAGTGGTTTCGCCGGGACCGTCATGTACATGTCGCCTGAACAGATCATGGGTGACGAACGTTGGGATGCACGCACCAGTGACGTCTACTCGCTTGGGCTGTTGCTGTACCAAATGCTCGCAGGTGAACTTCCCTTTCGCTCAAGCAAGCCGCTTGAACTGTTGACTCAGATTTGCACCGAACCAACCAAACCTATTGCAGTCGCCACGAAACCGATTTCGCAAGACTTACTGGCCATTTGCTACAAAGCGATTCACAAACAACCATCGCTGCGTTACGAGTCGGCGCAGTCGCTGGTGGATGACTTGCTTCGGTGGCAGGACGGCCGCGAGGTCTCTGCACGACATCAATCGGTTTTCGAACGAACCTGGCTGTCGGCGCGTCGAGCACCGGTGTTGTCGGGATTGTTCATCGCGCTAGTGAGCTTAGCGATCACCAGCATTCTGGTGTTTGCTTGGAGCAATCGGTTGTTGCGCAAGAAGCAGGCTGAATTGGGGTTGGCGATGACGGTGGCGTCGACGAGTCGCAAGGACGCCATCGAGATTGCTTATCGGTCCGATATGAACCAAGCCTATCTGGCTGTCGCTCGGAACGATCCGGCAACGGCGATGTCGTTTGCAGGCGATATCAAGCGATACTCCGGCGACCAATACCATGGCCGATTTGACTTTCGATTACTCAGGACGCTGGCGCGCGATGGCTGGACCGAACTTGCGGGTTTTGAAACGATGGTCGAAGAAATCGTACCGATGCCCAACGCCGATAGGTACGCGGTCGCAGGCGGAAATCAGGTACGTATCTACCGCAGCGATCAACCCCAACCCGTTCGCGAGATTCAATTGGCGGAAGGCGAAATTGTCCATGCCTTAGCGGTCGCCCCCGACGAGGACCTACTAGCCTTGGGAATCTCGGGCGCGCCGTCGGCTCTCAATTGGTTCGGACTAAACAACGATCGCATCCAGTTCTATTCACTCGGCGGCCGCGAGGTTCCCAAACCGATTCAGAACTTCGCCACTACTTTAGAGTCGCTCGCGTTCAGTGGTGACGGAAAACGCCTGGCGGCTGGGACGCGGTACGAACCGATTCAAATTTTTACGATCGGTACAGATGACGAACCGATGACTGTCGATTCGGATCGTCGCAACAAAGATTTGGCGTTCGCCCCCAATGACAAAATCGCGTGG
>JBAUHR010000958.1:0-29621 GCA_049680385.1 Rubripirellula sp.
GAAAAAAGCGACCGTCAGGATGCTCCAAGAGAGCGGGGTTATTCACCCCGACTGACGACCGGGAACTCCAAACAGCAGCCTCTTTCGGCGGCGCAAGGACCATCCCATTGTCGCCAACCTTCTCCCACGGGCCTTCGGGGCTGTCGGCAATCATCATTCCAATCCGCTGCGAAGCGACACATTCCTGCTTGGTTCCTCCGGCATTGGCGATATAGGACAGCACATAACGTTGTCCTATCTTTTGAATCGTGGGATTGTGCGGCGACTGAAAATCCCAATCCCCTTTTTTACCGCTTCCCTTGACGACGACCTCCTGAAACACAAACGGTCCTTCGGGCTGATCACTGACGTAGCGAGCGATTTCGCAGTGGGTTAACCACGCCTTAAATTGCTCCTTGATCCGCCAACGAGCAACGAAGAGATGTGTCTTTCCAGCCGGGCCGATCACGGGACTGGAACCCCAGACATGATAGCCTGGTTCCTCAACTGCAATCCCAACGTATTCGAGACGGTCGGCCCAGGACCGACTCGGACTTTCCTGTCCAATCACCGTGGTAGCAACTACCAACCACAAGCCCGCGAGCAAAACCAGAATTCGCTTCATATCATTAACCATTCTTTAGTCGTGTGAGTCTTCAAAGGATCGATTATTTTATTAGCCACTTTGGATGGGTTTCACTGTAATTCGTGGCATTTCCGTAAGATGCTTGGTTCTGTTTTATTCGCGTTTCGATCGAATGAAACAACAACGCATTTCACTACCGGCGCAACCTATTTTGCGGAAATGACGTAGGCCGGACCAAGGAGCCTCGGCGACGCAGTTCCGGCGATTTCGATGTTCCACCATAATGAGATTCTGCGTTGCCGGAGCAGCGCCGCTGCCCGCGTCTTGATCCGGCCTACCTCCTGTGGGCACGCTTTCAACGGTGAGGCTTTCCCAGACTAATTTTACAAGTCTCCACCAACCTATGTTCCAAGCGATGTTCCAAGCGAGGGCTCCTCCCTGCAAACGATGACGCATGGATGACGCATGGATGACGCGAAGGATGGTGACCGCTACAGCTCGTTCTTTTCTAGCTGTTCTTTACGGTAGGCGATGGCTTCCTTTTTCGTTTTCAACGATTTGAACCGTTGACGGCCGTCTTCCTGCCACGTAGCGACCCATCGACCGTAGACATTTCGGCTGACGCCGATTGTCCCGGACGTGTTGTTGACTGCTCTTTTGCGTGGGCCAGTTCGCCACTTGCGCTCGCCTAGTTCGACAAGCATCTCGTCTCGCCAAACTTTTGCTCGCGCAAGCGATGCTCGCACTCCCCCGTCCGAGAAACGGAAGTACTTTGAATGCTGTTCACCATCGCGAACAATTCGCACCGACCATCCGGCTTCATCACGCGTTATGTTTTTTCGATTGCTCATAAGTACAAGATAGCCCAACAAGGGATGCCAGCCAACATGGTTTCTACGCATAACAACCAAGCAAACCGAATGCGACCGGCCGACCCGATGCGTCCTTGTTAGAATTGGTTGTGGACCAGCCCCTCGAACACTTTTCGCTAGCCGCTTAGCATCATGAAATCTCGCCCGGACGATAACCCGTATTCGTCGCCCACTACGTTCGATCCCCAGCCGGCGACAACGTCACGGATAACTCCACGACATGCGATCCTGTTTAAATCGCTTCGCGTGCTGTGTGGACTTTCGATTGCGTTCTGCTTTTTTTGGTTTTCGGCTGCGGTTTACGAAATCGCTAGCTTGCAGGACACGGACTACGGCCCCCATACTTGGAGGTTCCGCAACTCCTATTTGCACGCTGCCGGCAAGTCGCTCTTGATCGGAATGGTGTCACTGTTGGCCTTGGCTTGGATCCAACGACGGTTGCGCCGCAGCAGTTAAAGCAATGTTGTTTCGCGGCAATTCCGGGCCGATTTCGGCGTGAACTTGTGGGCTATTTCCCTAGCGTTGCAAGACGCAGGACCTTCGAATCAGAGAACCAGGCATGACCGCGAAGCCAACCTTTCTTTCAGCGTCACCCTACGAAACGGATGTCCTTGCACTTCCGGTGACCGATCTCGACGCTGCGTCCCAGTGGTACTGTCTGCATTTCGGCATGACCGAAATCCAGCGTCGTGACGCCCCGTATCCGTCGGTAATCCTGCAACGCGACGAAGTGCAAATCGGTTTCGCGATCAACGGCGGTGATCCATCACAAGAAGGCGCGGCCATCCGCGTCAGCGATCTCGACGGCATCAAGTCCCAGCTCGAATCCAACGGCTTGAAGATTGCCAACTCGCGTGTCGACGAACGTGACGGCAAGAAGTTTAACGTGTTCTTTGTCGTTGCTCCTGATGGTCTTTGCTACTACTTCAACGAGCCTATCGATGGCTAAACTGAGATCCTATGGAAATTCGCACGTACAACGCCAACGCTGTTGCCTTTTATCACTTGCTTGGTATTGATTCGAAACAACGCATCAGCATGGGTAAACGCATCGGTGGCTAGCCACACGGCACATCGTCGATTGTTACGTAAAGTTGGCGTTGGCATCCTTTCAACCTCTGCCGCAAGCAACGCCAGAAAACACTTCTCTCACAGCAGGCCAGACTTGACGTCATCCAGCCGAACGATTCACGTATTCGCCTACGGATCAAATATGCACCTCAAACGCATGCGTGCGCGAGTGGCCAGTGCCGAGCCAATCGCCACAGGATATGTTTCGAGCCGCCGATTAGCGTTTCATAAACGCAGCGTTGATGGATCGGGAAAGGCCGACGCTGCTGTTTCCAACAACCCGAGCGATCGCGTTTGGGGTGTAGTCTACTCACTTACCGAAGACGAAAAACGAATCCTTGACGGCTACGAATTCGTTGGCGTTGGCTATGACTGCGAATCGGTTACCGTACACACAAGTCAAGAATCGATCCAGGCAAGCATCTACACAGCCCGTTCCGAGGCAATTCAAGCGGACTTGAATCCGTACACGTGGTACCTGCAATTCGTCGTGCTTGGTGCGATTGCCAATCGCTTGCCGGCGGATTACGTGCAGTCACTACGTCAAATCATCTCGGATATCGACCAAGACCATGAACGGCACCTGCAGAACATGCGTTTGACCGAGGCGTAGGCCGCTGACCTACGATCGATTTCCTTTCACAAAAAAATGATTGGTTGCTATGGGGTCGAAACTGAGTTGGCTTGCCGTGATCGCGATTGGCTTGATCGGCGACGCGTGCGCGAATGACGCGTCTCGACCGAATGTTGTCATCATTCTTACTGACGATCAGGCTGCTTGGACGGTTGGATCCGCCGTCCAGCGTGGATGGTTCGACGACGTTCCCGCGGCGCAAACGCCGAACATGGATCGGCTTGTGTCGGAGGGGGCAATCTTCCGAAACTTCTTTTGCACGACGCCCGTTTGCAGCCCCGCGAGAGCGACGTTCATGACGGGTCGTTACGCGAGCGAATTTGGGATCACGGATTTCATTCCGCAGCCAGGCCACAAGTTGCATGACGCGGAAAACCAGGTTGCTCTGGATCCCGACAAAAGCGTGACGTTCGCGGAGGTGCTGCAACAAAACGGATATGAGACCGGATTGGTTGGCAAATGGCATTTGGGGGACTGGATGGCGGAAGGCAACGAGCGGTTTCATCCAACTCGTCACGGTTTCAATTACTTCATGGGGCTGACCGGTGGCGGTACGACACCTAGCAACCCAGAACTCGAAGAAGGCGGTGAAGTCCGTAAGTTCACGGGACTGACGATCGACATTCTGACGGACCGTGCTATGAAGTTCATTCAGCAATCCAAGGACAAACCGTTCTTGTTGTGCTTGAACACTCGGGCGCCGCACGGAGCTTGGTTGCCGGTCGCGCCCGAGGACTGGAAACCTTACGATGGTTTGGACGCGAAAATCCCCAACCCTGATTACCCCGACTTGAACATCGCGAAGATGAAGAAACAGATGCGTGAGTATCTGGCCAGCACCACCAGTGTTGATCGAAATATCGGGCGAGTGATCGGACTGCTGCATGAACTACAACTCGATCATGACACGATCGTGATCCTGACGTCGGATCACGGTTACAACATGGGACACAACGGTATCTGGCACAAAGGCAACGGCATCTGGGCCACTCGCCAACCGCCGAAACAAACGCACCGCGGAACTCGCGTGATTTCGCCGAAGTATCGCCCTAATCTTGACGACCATTCGTTGCGAGTGCCAATGATCGTTCGCTGGCCAGGCGTGGTCACGGCTGGAACTGAAATCGAGGCGACAGCGACGGCGCTGGATGTCTTTCCAACCGTGATCGGAATGGCGGGGCTTGCAGCACCGGAAACCGATTCACAGAAACCGCTTGAAAGTTCGCCTGGGCGTGGCCGCAGTTTGGTGCCGCTGTTAACAGGAGCGAATCCGCCCGATTGGAATCAAGACCTTTACGCTCAATATCACATGATCAATTACGCCAATGCAGACATGCGGTGCTATCGAACTCCTCGTTTCAAACTGGTCGTTGATTCTCGCAACGCGGGACGAAACGAGTTCTTCGATTTGGTGGAAGACCCCGGCGAGACTCGTAACCTGATCGCCGACCAGCGGCCCCGAATTCAGGCGGCTATCAAAGAACTGACCCTACGACTTGAAGCTACGCGGGTCGAAGTCGAGGAAACAAAACCATGAAATCGATACTCACGTTCTTAGTGCTCGTGTTTGCCTGTGACGCCGCGTTCGTCGCCGGCGATGATCCGAGACAACCGAACATCGTATTCATTTTGGCGGACGACCTGGCTTGGTCGGATCTTGGTTGCTACGGACATCCGTGGCACAACACGCCGCACTTGGATCGGCTTGCCGAACAAGGCACCAAGTTCACCAGCGCCTACGCGGCCGCGCCGATTTGCTCGGCATCGCGAGCGAGTTTGTTGACGGGAAAAACGACTGCAAGGCTTGGCTTTGAGTTCGTTACCAAGAACGAACCTGGGCACCAATTGCTTGACACGGAAACTCCGCTGCAAGCGCCACCGATAACATTGAATCTGCCGTTGGAAGAGACAACGATTCCGGAAACGCTCCGGCAAGCTGGCTACGAAACGGCATTCTTTGGCAAGTGGCATCTGAACGCTCACCACGGGCGATATTTGGGCTGGAGCCCCACGCACGGACCGCTGCAACAGGGGTTTGAGATCGCGACCGAAGACTTCGGCGGCCATCCCTATTCATGGGGAAAGCAAACTCCCGATCCGATTACAAAGCATGGCCAGTTTCCCGACGACTCGATGATCCAGCGGACGACCGAGTACTTGCGACGCCCGCATGACCGACCATTCTTTGCGATGGTTTCGCAGTTCTATGTTCACACGCCCGTGAAAACGCCGTGTCGCTGGCTGGTCGAAAAGTACGAACAACTGATCCCCGAAGATTCGCCACGCCGCCCGAGTCGCTTGCAGTACGCAGCGTTTGTCGAGACGCTTGACCATTACGTTGGACAGATCCTGTCAGCAATCGACGAGTCGGGGATGGCGGACGATACGCTGGTCGTTTTCACCAGCGACAACGGCGGGCATCCCGAATTCACCGCCAATGGACCGCTGCGTGGGTCGAAGTGGAACCTGTACGAGGGTGGCATTCGAGTGCCGATGCTCGTCCGCTGGCCTGGGCGAGTCGCCGCGAATGCCGATTGCGACGAATCTGTCATTGGCTACGATCTGCACGCAACCTTCGCGAGCGCTGTTCATGCATCGTTGGCTACGACGGACGGACAGAACCTGATGCCGCTGTTGACCGAACAGGAACCGTTGCCGGAGCGTCCGCTGATTTGGCATTTTCCGTACTACCATCCAGAACGAGGCTTTGCGAAAGCTCCCGACGCGATCGGAATAGATGATTTCGTCACCAGCCGAACTCGCCCGCATTCTGCGATGCGCGTGGGGCCATACAAGTTGCTGAAATTCTACGAAACCGAGACCGTCGAACTCTACAATCTTGTTGATGATCCGGCTGAACAGCAAAATATTTTCGACCAGCAAACCGTCGTCGCATCGCGTCTGAAGCGGCAACTTGAACAACAACTTTCGTTGATGAATGCTCGAATGCCCGCACCGAGTTCACGTTGAACAGCCTCCATCGGTGCAAACGCTGCGAGCACTAAACAGTGTCCGATACCGAACGGCCTAGTGGCCGGTTTCAAAGACCGTTGTCAGGAAATCAATCTGCATCGACCGGATCTGGGGCCGAGCGAACTGCGGGCCGCCATGCCCGGCTCCCTCAATCAGGTGAATCTTGCTGGTAACCCCCGCAGCCCTCAGGGCTTCGTGCATGGCCTCGCTTTGATTGACCGGCACCGTTTTGTCGGCCGTTCCATGAATGATCAGAAACGGCGGGTCGGCTTTGTCAATGTAAGTGATCGGGTTCACACGTTTGATACCCTCGACGTTGCTTGCCACTTCACCGCCGCCCAGCAGTTTTGATTCTGGCGATCCCGACCGATTGTGACCTTCAAATCCCTTGGTCGTCACGAAGGCACGGAAGTCCGTCGGGCCATACAGATCCACGACGGCTTGGACGGCGCTCGACTGATCCTGCCACCCGCCGCTGCCTTCCAAATCGTCGACACCGGCGGACGTGCCCATCAGTGCCGCCAAGTGCCCGCCGGCTGAACTGCCACCCACGGCAATTCGCTTAGGATCGATATTGTATTTTTCGGCATGGGCGCGCAAGTAACGTATCGCACATTTGCAGTCTTCAATTTGCGCGGGAAAAGAAGCTTCGCCCGTCAATCGATATTCAATCGTGGCTCCGACAAACCCGTCGCGCACTAGCGGGACAACCTGACCAACGCCACCGTCTTTCGTACCACCCTGCCATCCGCCACCGTGGATCCAAACATATGCGGGTACTGGGTTCGGGGCTGCCGATTTGGGCAACACGATGTGCATGGTCAAGTCGCGTCCGCCACCGGTCCCAAACACGACGTCACGCAGAACGTTGATGTCTTCGAACGACACTCGGGGACGAGTCTCTCGTTCCTGAGCCGTCGCAACCGAAACGAACGCCGCGATAGCGAAACCAATCACGCCACATCTGATCGTCATGTCTTTGATCCGTGCAGGACTTAGTGCTGGTGAAATGACTCTGAAACAAATTCTAAGACGCTGGGCAACGCCGACCGCCAATAACTCCATCGGTGTTCGCCGTCCCGGACACGGTACTCGTGCGGAATGTTTCGTTTCCGCATCGCGATGTGGACCAACGAATTCCCTTCATAAAGGAAATCGTCGTCTCCACAATCGATGTACCAACGGACGCTCTTGAGTTCATCTTCGGGCATGTTCTCGATAAGTTGCAAGGCGCTGTGTCGTTTGAAATGCGATTCAATTTCTTCGTCTGCGACGGGCGACAATTCGACATCTGGCGCATTGCGATTCGGACGATTGTATCGTTGCTTTGCTTCCTCGAAATTCAACGGCCCGACGCTAGCACTCAGCGGGCATGCCGACGAAAACAACTCGGGATGATGCAAGGCATACATGAACGAACCACCACCGCCCATCGATAGTCCGCCGACCGCCCGATAGCGTTTGTCGGACTTTACGCGATACGTTTTCTCGATGTGCGGGATGAACTCGTTAAAGAAAAAATCTTCATAGTTCCACTCGCCGCGGACGTCGTTGAAGTATCCACGTTGGCCGGTGTTCGCGTCCGGCATCACAATCACCATTGGCGTTGCAGTTCCATCGGCGATGGCTTTATCCGCGATGTGCTGGACTTCGCCAAACTGTACCCAACCGGTTTGGTCGTCCCCTGAACCGTGAAGCAGATACAGCACCGGGTAACTTCGCTGCGACGTTTGGTAACCAGGCGGCAGATAGACGGCGTAGTTTCGCTGGCCCGCCAGGATATCGCTTGGCAACGTACACGAGTCAAGAACGACGCTGTGATCGGTTGCCTGTGCGTAAGCGTGACTTGACGAAAGCACTGCGACGATGACCAGGATTGCCAATTTCGATTTCATCATTGTTTCTTTTTCACTCATGACCGCACCACAACCTGCGAAGCGCGAAGCCTACTTGAAAATCCGACCGCCATCGATTGACGGTCGCACGGCGGTGCATTGTAGGCTGATCGTCGCGACACCATCCAACCGAGGCTTGGAAAAACTCCCCGCCCGATCCTGGCTTTCCATTCCCGAGAAACCGGCTGGCATCTCACGAGCAAACGCAGGCCGAAACGGTCGATAAACTGAAAACGTCGCTGATTCGACCGGGGAGCAAATCAGACGCATCTGGATAGAGACTCGGACGCGTCCTGCACTTTCCCCGATCAAGCTCGACTCGCGTTGGCAAAAAGGGGCAGTAGTAAGGAACCGATGAGCGCCGGCAAGAACCAACACCCCCCTCGGGTAACGTTGATTCGCTATGCTAAACGAGGACAACGACCACACAGGTGTACTAGCTTGGCCAACGATTTGACAACCAGACGTTTCACACCGATGCCGATCGTCGGTGGGCTGGTGTTCGCGATCGCTATTCTGATCGTCGTTTGGCAATTCGATCGAGCCGCGTTGTCGATCTACCAGTCGCAGGTTCGCGAGAATATCGCCAAGGAACTTGCTGCCGTTCGTGGTGCGGCAGAGATCACGATCAATCGCCGCATCCACTTGCTCCGTGGGCTGAAGGCGCACGTATCGATCAACCCCGACATGACGGGACAAGAGTTTGCGGATCTGTCAGCGAACCTGATGTCGGAAGCCATCGGTATTAAGAGCGTGACATCCATCAAAGACAACGTGATCAACGACACCTATCCGCGGGCAGGAAATGAAGATGCGATCGGGATGAATTTGCTCGAACATCCAGAGCAGCGCGAGGCTGCAGAGTTTGCCATCAAAACTGGCCAACCTTGGCTCGCCGGCCCGATAAAATTGGTGCAAGGCGGCGAAGCCTTCATCTACCGGACCCCCGTCCATGTAACGCCCCCCGGCCAGAAGCCCGGCAGCGGCAAATACTGGGGGATGGTTTCGATTGTCATCGACAAAGCCCCCCTCGTAACAGAGATATTGAGGCAAGTGCCCGACGAGCTTTCGATCGCAATGCGCAGCCGCGCAGAAACAGGTGAACTTGGCGAGCTCTTTCTTGGTGACGCGTCCATCGAACGCGCCGACCCGATTGTCACGTCTGTTTCATTACCAACGGGAAGTTGGCAACTCTATGGCGTCCCCAAGACAGGCTGGCTTCATACGGCTCCTCATTCAACGCTTCGACGGAGTTTGGGACTGATATTGGCGGTGATCATTGGGCTGCTCGTCTATGCCGTATTGCAAGCCAACCAGCGTTACCGCGAATCGACGCGATCCTTAGAGATCGCAAATCGTGCAGCCCAAGCATCGGAAAAACGGATGCGGATGACGATCGCAGCGTCTCCGAGCGGCATGGTCATGTTCGACGTCGCCGGTTCGATTGTGATGGCAAACCAGCGAATGCAGGATATGTTCGGATTTGCGGAAGACGAGATGACCGGACTTTCGATCCGAACATTGTTGCCCTTGGAATTATCAGAACTTCAGTTGGAAGGTCGGCTTGAGAGTAACGAGAGTCCAACCAGCCTTGATTCCAGGCAGTCTCGCGTTGTCGACGGATTACACCGGGACGGACATGCCATTTCAGTCCAAGTTGCCTTGAACCCCGTACACTTTGAGAGCGGCCCGCGCATCTTGGCGTCCGTGGTCGACATGACTGAACGAGTGCAAATCGAGAAAGACATCAGGGAGGCGAACGCTGCACTTCGACGCAGCAACTACGAACTGGAACAATTCGCTTACGTCGCTTCTCACGACTTGCAAGAACCGCTGCGGAAAGTTTCGTCATTTTGCAAGTTACTCGAAAGTGATTTCAGCGACAAACTGGAAGGTGATGGCAAGAAGTACATCGGCTTCATCGTCGACGGCGCGGCGCGGATGCGCATTCTGATTAAAGATTTGCTAACGTTCTCACGTATTCAATACCAGCCTGACGAGGCCCTCGATTTCGACGCAAACACAGCCTTAAACAGTGCGTTGTACAACTTGCAAGGCTCCATCGAAGAAGCTGCTGCGGTTGTCACTCATGACGAGCTGCCAACGATTCGTGCGAACGAACAACAATTCACGCAACTGCTACAAAATCTGATTGGCAACGGCATCAAGTATCGAAGCAATGCTGCCCCCAAAATTCATGTCGGCATCCGGGATAGCGATGACCGCTGGCTGTTCTCGGTAGCCGACAACGGAATCGGAATCGCCCGAGAATTCCACGATCGCGTATTTGGAATATTCAAGCGGCTTCATGGGCGAGAAGCGTATTCAGGAACGGGCATCGGGTTGGCCATTTGCAAACGGATCGTTGAACAGCTAGGTGGAGAAATCTGGATCGAATCCGATGGCAGCCAAGGGTCGACATTTTGGTTCTCGGTGCCAAAGACCGAGTCGCCAAATGAGAACGCGTCCAGCCGGCAAGAACCTTAGCGATTGGCTCAGTCCCGATCTGCTACTTTGCGGACGAAATACCGTTAGGGTACGCAACGATGCGCGCGGCCGGTTTGCAGGGTGTCTGCTAAGCTGAACGCACGCGGCTAGGGTTTAGCTTGCGAACTTGCCGCCATGGATCTTGACGAACCAGTCACGTCAGATCCCCACGGCCCCACCGTTAACAACGCGATTTACTGAATTCAAGTTTGCCTGAGTCCGAGGAGAAGCGGGTGCCGTCAGCAAAGTACCTTGTCACTGGATTTTTAATCGTCGCAGTCTTGGGCTTCGTCTTTTGGAATCAAGTCGATCAAGAATCGGTCGATATTGGAGAGCTAAAAAAACGTCAGCAAGAACGTCAACTGCAAGAGGAGAATGAAAACAGCGCACAGCCAAATTCTGACGCTGTGTTCGCCGAATTGGCCAAGCTAGGAAAGGCTGCTCCGATTCCCCATTATTTGCAGGTGAATCGCAACAAGTCGGGAGCTTGGATTGTCCGGCAACCGGGTGGCAAAGTAGCCGCCGTGTTGCCGTTCCCTCCCGATCAATCACCAAAGCCCCCCAGCGATGCCGAGCCGATTCACGAGAACCCTGGCTTTCTGGGCGCAAAGGCTTGCGAGGAATGTCACGCCGAAACCTTTGCGTCTTTTGCGAAAACGTCACATCATCTGACAAGCCATCTAGCAACTCCCCAGTCCATTCGCGGTTCCCTAGAATCAGGCAAAAATCGATTGGGGACTCGGCTACCTAACGTGTCGTTCAAAATGGTCGAGCACGATGGTTCGGCATTTCAACGCGCCTCGTTCATGGGCTGGGAATTTGAAATCCCAATGCAAATCGTGACTGGATCTTCCAAGCTGGCTCAGACGTTCCTGTACTGGAACGACGACGAGTTGTACCAATGCAACATCACGTACCTGACTGAAACGGATTCATGGATCAACAGTCCTGGTTACCGCGATGGCGACGCGGCGTACGAACGCCCCATCTTGGCGCGTTGCCTGGAGTGCCACATGACCTACGCGGATTTTCGCGAGCCAACCAACCGATTCACCCCCCGTTCGCTGATCACCGGAATCTCATGCGAACGATGTCACGGCCCGGGCCGTGAACACGTGGAATACCATCACGCAAATCCGGAGGACAAGAAATCTCGCTTCGTAACCGTCCCCAGCGATCTACCGCGTGACAAAGAACTGCAAGTCTGTAGCCAATGCCACAGCAGTATCACGCCACTGAAGGGACAGCCGTTTAGTTTTCGGCCCGGCGACGATCTGATCCAGCACTACGAACCACCGGGCGAAGAAAGCGGAAACAGTGTCCACACGAGCAACCAGTTGGACCGCCTGGGACGAAGCAAGTGTTTCTTGCAAACAGAAATGACTTGTGTCGATTGCCACAACCCGCATCATTTCGAACGAGGCAACATCGCGTTGTTTTCGCAGCGATGCATGAAGTGTCATCAACCGCAGGCGTGTGGGATGAGCGGTGAAGTCGGCGACAATATCTCGTCAAACTGCATCGACTGCCATATGCCTTTTTCCGGCAGCGACCACTTGAGGTTAGACACCGCAAGTGAAAGCATTTTTCCCGAGATGCGTGACCACTACATTCGCATCGACAAGCAAGCGTCCGAATCGTTTTTGAAACGCGATGCGATCAAAGACGGCAACCCGCATTGAAGACCGTGCAGTTATCACAGTCGATTTTCTAAACACGAGAAGGTAGCGTCGTGGGTCACACGGTTTGCCTGCGACGGCGACGCAACAAGTACACCCCACCCAACGACAGCATCGCAATCGAAGCAGGCTCTGGAACGGCGGACACGGCTTGAATGCGGACATACGTGTCAGCGTACGTCACATCTGCAAACCACCCATCGGGCGCAAGCACTGTGTCAAACTCGCCCGTGATCGCATTGGCCGTGATGATGTCAAACGTGTCACCGATGTTCCAAGCAAACCCATCGGTAAACGACAGATCCAAAATCCCGTCCAACGAAACATTACCGTTGACTAGCAACTGGTCAAACTGATCCGAACCGGTGCCGCCAAGATTGATCGCAAGCGTCGCGAAATCAAGCTGTGTATAGTCCCCACCAAGCTGAAGCACGCCCGTTGGATCAAAGACGACGCTGTCCGGATCCGAGATAAAGCTTGCGTCCAGCGAAGCACCATAAATATGGGTATTGCCAGCACCACTGCTCGCCCCCCAACCATAGAGTCGAACTTCGACAGGTCCAGTTACCGCATCCGTTCCTTGATAGCTGGCGGTAAATTCGTGGGTGTTCGTATCCGCTGAATCAAGGGTAAGCGTCAAGGGTTGCAGTCCGGCATTCCAAGCATCAAACCCATCGACGGATGTGAAAATTCGGTAATCGGTTGCGGCGCCGCCACCATTACGACGAAGCTCGAAAGTCGCATCGTCAATTTTCATCGCTAGTCCATCAACCGGTGCGACGGTGTAGGTGAGATAGTCTTCGCCGGTACTTGCGCCACCCCAAGTTGATTCCGTAGAAAATCCAGCCACGTTGAACTCGTTGCCATTGTTGGATGCACCACGTGGATTCACGCCCGGGCCAAAATCCAGGCCCGACACAAGTCGAAGAGCAGAGCTGAGTGTTGATGTATGTGTCAGCGGCGCGTCGTCTTGCACTCCACTGAAATCGAAATCAATCGCGTCGACCACAACGCCTTCGGTAAAGTTGACTGCGGATGTGACTCCATGACTCCCCTTGGAAACACCTGGGTTGACCGTACCGCCCGCCTCGACAAGCACATTGCCACCGACCTGCCCGAACCCTCCGAAGGTACCGGTACCGGTTACCAGAACTTCAGCGGCGCCAGTAGCCGAGGCTTCTGTGTTGGCGACATAGAGTCCACCCTCGTTGACGGTCGTGCCCAACGTTCGCTCACCGACACCGGTCAGAAACAGATTTCCAGCGCCGGAAGAGACCAACCGGTTGTACCCCGTTGTGTTTCCGTTGATAAGTAAATCGCCATCGGTTCGCACCACGCTTTCGTTCCAAAATCGCACCTGGCCATCGATGACGGCTCGGCCATCTTTGACATGCATTTCACCTTGATTCAGGATAATCTCGGTATCCTGGCTGACATGAACGGCCTCGGCCTGATCTGAACTTTTCGAAAGAGCGAGTGTTCCATTTCTGTTCACACGAATCGTACCGGCGCCTGTGACCTGGGCTCCATCCTTGAACTGCACCGTGCCTTGCTCGACGAGCAGAGTTCCTGAAACATCAACCAACGATCCCGGCAACGTAACTTCGTTTGCCCCTTGCTTACGCAGCGTCGCACCGCTTCGAACCCGCAGGAACGCGTCGTCTGCATTTTCGAATCCAAAGTCACCGGTACCACCAAAGACACTGTCACCCTCCAACGCGTCGATGGCTCGCAGCGCCACCTGTTGCTCTGCCCCCGAATTTGTCAGCTCGCCGCCTTTGAGATAATGGACATCCGTCGGTTTGGTGTCGCCGACGGTCAAATCGTAGCTTGCACCTTCTGCAAGCGTTGTGCGGGAGTAAATCTCGCCAAGCTCGGTCGGAGTGTACACGCCGTTTTGAGCGCTCGTGAGCGCTGAATAGGGTTTACCCAAAGCGCCGAACTGCCACCATGCTACTCGTTCCACAAAGTCGCGAGACTCAAACGCAGGCAGCAGGACGTCTAGAAACTCCGCGTTAAAAGCGGTTCGTTCTTCGACGCTGTGAATCGGATTGTCCAGGCTAAAGCTTGTTCCGGCGAACTCTGTCAACCATATGGGACGTTGGTAGTCTGCCCAGATTTTGTCCAGTTGGGTGATCAGCTTGTTGGCCTCTGTCGTTGCGTTGTACCCAACGGTGTAAAAGTGATAGGCGATAGCGTCAACTTGCAGATCGTTTGATGTGTTTGAATCCGCATTGCGAGACGCGACTTCGCTCATGAAGGGAGCCAGCCAATCGTTGAGGGCTCCGTTCCCCGATACGGCGGGGCTAACCAGCTTGACACCCGTCCCGTCAAAAGACTGGGAGATCACTTCCCAAGTATTGATGGCTGACTCAACGGTCATGTTGGCCTGCGTCGACAACTCTGGCTCGTTGAAACCGAGAACGTAGTCAACTTCCACGCCATAGTTAGCCTCCAGATTCTTAATCGTGTTAATCTGGCTCAATACTCCCGTCGGATTGCCGCTCCAAATCATGGGGACAAACTCGTAGTTCGCTGCGGCGACATCGTGCTTTGGCGCGTTACCCCAGTTGTAAGCCCAATCAATATTGACTGCGTTTTCACGCTGATCCTGGGACCCCGAACTACCAAACAGGGTTTGGGATACCGCTTCTTGGGCTGATGCCCCCAACAAAAAGAAGAATACCGCCAGACAGTATTTCCAAATCGACGTCATCACAGATGGTTATCCCAGAACTCTAAAAAAGGCTTTATAAGCGGCAAATTGGACACAGAAAAGGTCTAATTGTAATCAGCATTTCAGAACCCCGATTGATGAAAACGGGGTTACATTGTCGCAAGAGGCCTCTGCCGGGCGTCTCCCATTGGGACGTTCCCGCTTGACGAACGGGGGGATTTAAAGCGAATGGCTTCTCGTTGACGATGCCCGATACGCTAGGCGAGGGGGGCGGCTTCACGATCCTGCGATGCGGTTCCGCGTTAAAGCCACGGCCGGCCTCGGCCAATTCACACTCAGTACTAAACATGACGGACATCAACCTTGATGCGTGGCTCAACTTCGACAGCGTGGTACTGCGTCGTGCTTTTTGCACTGGGCATCAGCCAGGTCTCATCCGAAGAGTTGTACCGGATTCAGATCGTTGACTCGGACAATGGATGGCCGGTTCCGCTGGTTGAACTGCGCACGACTCACAACGAAACATTTGTTTCAGATAACGCGGGCGTGATCGCGTTTGACCTTCCTGAATTGATGAACGTGCCTACGTGGATTCACGTTGAAGGACACGGTTACTCGGTCGCGAAAGACGGCTTTGGTTACCGGGGCATTCGTGTCACACCAACGCCAGGGCAATCGATAACGATCAAAGTCGATCGACGGTTGCCTGCTAAACGTCTAGGACGGATCACGGGCGGCGGTTTGTTCGCCGAAAGCCAAAAGCTTGGTGAGCATCTGGATTGGGCCGAGCAAGGGATATTGGGCTGTGACTCGGTTCAAAACGTAATCCACCTTGGGAAGCTGTTCTGGAGCTGGGGCGACACGACGGTTCCGGGATATCCCTTGGGGCGATTTCACATGACCGGCGCGACGACTTCGCTGCGACCCATCGCATCGCTGATGCCACCGATTCAACTTCGCTATGACTATGTCACCGACGAAAGGAACGTGCCGCGAGACATCGCGAAGCTGCCGGGGGACGGCCCCACTTGGCTCGGCGGATACGCGAGTCTTCCCAATCGCGATGGAAAAGATCGTCTGGTTGCAACGTACTCGAAAATCCAACCGCCGCTTGCCGAAAACGAACGTGGACTTTGTATCTGGAATGAAGAAACCGAGCACTTCGAAAGCATCCAAGTCGTTTGGAAACGATCGGATGGTGATCCCAAGCCACCACCGTCGCCGCAGGGGCATTCGGTGTTTTGGACCGACGACGCGGGGAAGCAGTGGGTCTTGTTTGGTGATCCGTTTCCAACGCTGAAATGCCCGGCAACGTTTGAAGACTGGAAAAACCCAGCCACTTGGGAACCACTTCAACCGCAATCATCCGTCCCCGCACTGGATTCGGACGAGCAAATCACGCCCCACCGAGGTGCGATCGCATGGAACGCGTTTCGTAAAAAGTGGGTGACGGTCTTCACGCAAATGCAGGGTGACTCGTCACTGTTAGGCGAGATCTGGTACGCCGAGTCCGACCAGCCAACGGGCCCCTGGAACAACGCCATCAAAGTGGTCACGCACCAAAACTACACTTTTTACAATCCGACACTGCATCCTGAATTCACGAACTCAACATCAGCAATCCTGTTGTTTGAAGCGACGTACACGCACACGTTTTCGCGTACTCAAACACCAACGTCACGCAACGATTACAACCAAGTGCTGTATCGACTTGATCTGGATCAGTTGAAAACGGCGAGCGACACGCGATGAAAAATTCGGCTGACGACTTAGAGAGTCGACGACCTGTGTGGGAAGCGATGTCAGAGCTTTACCTTGACACCGAACTTGATGCCGACGACCTGAACCGCATTGGCCGTATTTTACGATCGTCGCCGTACAACGAAGCCGAACTTGACTGCATCATGTTTGACGAAGTGTTCCCGGTTCTGATTCCGAACATGTGGGGCGTCGCGGGTCAGTGGGCAGGTTTTGATCTCGACTGGTTGCAAGCGGCGATTCTGCAACGTCAACAGCGGCGGCTTAAGATTCCCAACGCGATGATCCTTGGTCGCTGGATGGTTCGGGATCATTGGCGAACCGTCAAAGGAATCGCAGCCGCTGACGCAGAACAGAGTCCAACAACAACTTAGCGCGCAGCCGCATCGGGTTGCCCTTTTTCGCAGTCACACTTTGTGGCCTTGTGACTCCGTTCACAGGGTGTACCGTGATTGCGTCCGCGAACCGCGTGGAGCGTCAATTCGTTCAGGCGAAAGGTTTTAACGGCGGCCGTTGGTCAGTCCGCCAATTTGGACATCACGATCGACCCATCCGCCGGATCCCCATCCGCTGCGGCCGAGAACGCGCCATTTGTCGGGCTGGATCGGTGTTGGGCTGGCGTCGATGCGCTGGATCATTTGCTGCGCTGCCGGATGAGGAATCGACACGACCGTCATTTCGGTCAACGGTGTTTTGCGGAAGATGGCGATGTGCTTGCCGAAACTTTGCCGCTGCGTTCCGGCGACGTCGTAGCGCCAAAGAGGAACGCCACGATGCAGGCTGACTAGCGTGCCGTCGTCAGTCAACAACAAGTCGTGATCAATCCAAAGCGGCTTGCCAAGACCTAGACTGTTGAGCGATCGAACGTCACCGGCCAAGGCGGCCGATGGCAAGTCCCACGCACGAACTCGGCGCGTCGTCGCGATCGCAAGCATGTCACCCTGTGGCGAGAAGGCGACGCCAGGAACTTGCTTTTCAACCTTAATTCGCCCAAGCGATTTGCCCGTTTCGGTGGCCATCAGATCAACGCCGCCTTCGTACGGAATTGCTAGATAGCGTCCACCACCGGATAACGCCGGCATCGACCGTGACTCGATGCCATCGACTCGATAGATCTGTTTGCCAGACACGATGTTCCACAAGCCAAGCGACTGGTCGATGATGGCCAGTACGTGTTCATCGTCGATCCACTTTGCAAATCGAAGCTGGTGCATCGCACCGGGGTCCGTCTTGCCGCTGACCGGCCGACGACGTGACAGTTCAAGCGATCCGTCCATCCATCCGTCGACCACGGCTAGGTCTCCGCCACGACCAAGCGAATTGAATCCCACCAACACCAACGACTTGCCCGACGCCATTCGATGGTCTAGCAACCGAATCGTTTCGCTATGCTGCATCGGCACGCCGACGCGTTGGTTTAAAATGTCGAAGGCAACCAATTCTTGGCGAGTTTTTTCACCCGGCAAGCGAATGTGATGACTAATTGACATCGCCAATGCCACCGTCGGCTTGTCTTCGTCGCCCGACATCGTGATTGCGTTGGGTGCCGAAACGGTGGTGTTGAAGTCCACTCGCGGAATCGCAATCCGTCGATTCGTTAAGCCAATTTCATAAAGAGAACGGTCCGCCGGAAGACTTTCCGGCAACGAATCAAGCTTGACCGTCTGGACCTCGCCATCCATGGCCATCGGTGTAGCGGCCGCGTCGGCTGTGTCGCCAAGCTCTGCTGCGGTTGGCAATTTCAGTGGCGGCAGCGGCGCAATTTCTGGCGGGGTTGGCGGACCACCGCGAAGTCCGTTCAGACCACCGCCGGAAAGTTTACGTTCAGCAACGTAGGACTTGTCTAGCTCGCTAAGCTGGCCCATGGAAAGTCGAACTTGACCGCCGTCCGAACGCAACAGCACGACTGAATCGTCAAACCAATCGATCAACGTAGCGTGGACGGAATAGGTACCGCCGGCATCCACCCAAATCCGTTCATCGTGCTGAGCCTTGGCTTGGCTAGCGAATAGTGATGCAACCGAAACGGTTGCCCAAGCAACGGCGCGAGCCAACGAAACGGTGCTCTGGCGAGTGGGTTGGCTCATGTCAAACGAATCGATTGTTGTAGCAGGCGACTAAACTAGCCCTAAGATTTGATCTGGATGAATCACTGGAACGTTCTTGCAGGTTGGCAGCCTGCACTAAGTGCGATCGACCTAAAAGAGTCCTCGGACTCGGTCTGCGATTCTGGTTTCTGGTTCGGCCGTCGGCTTGCCATCGAGTGCCGCGATCCAGACATCGGGATTGCTGCCGTAGTTCTTGCCGGTGACGCCTCGCAGCGACGCGATTGCCAAATCTCGTGTCGCCGGGTTTCGATCCGCCAACGCAACACGCAACGAGTCCAGCGCGATGGGGCTCTTGTGTTTTGCGAGCGCTTCGATGGCGGTATGTTTGACGTCCTGGCTGGTTTCGCTGCCCAGGGTCGCGGCCAACAAACGAGCAGCTTCGTCGCCTGGTCGGCGGCCGAGTGATTCGCAAGCTTCCATTCGCACTTTCATGCTCTCGTCATCCAGCCCGGCCTCGACCAACGCCAGCGACGAAGCGTCCTTCAGGGCGCCGGCCGCACGAACGGCTAGCCGTCGCATCTCGGGACTCTGATCATTCTCGATCATCTGCTTTAACTGACCGGTCCAGAACTGCTGGCGGTTGGCGGGCAACGTTGCGATCGTGTCGGCAAGATCCGAAAGTTGCTGCATCCGCTGGTGATCGGTGACGCCGATCGCCTCGTCCTTTTTCCATTCATTCATTGAATAGTAAGGGTTGGCGGCTTTGATCGCGTACAGCGGTCCGTCTTGGCAGCCCACCATCAGGCAACTGCTGGCGGCGACGCAAACGCCCATCAATATGGCGACAAACGATCTGCGACCACGGCCGTACACCGAGGGCTGGGCGTTTGCTTGATGATCCATTGGCCGTGACATTACAACTTTCGACATTCGGTAACTCGATCCTTCGGGAGACGTCGTCCACATCGGGCTGTAACAAAGCCAGCGACACGCATCCAATACCAGTTATCGGCAGCCAAGCGGCACGGATGCAGCTAACCGTCAATCGTTTGCCGCCCCAACCCCCGGAAAAGCTTCAATCTCCGACGCTCAAACGCGACCTGTTTCTTGCCGTTTTGCATAATTCTTTTTCGGTTTACGAATAACTAAGTTCCCCGCGAAAGCAAAACCGCGGGGTTGGAATGGGGACAAGACCCGCCGAAAAGTGCGTGCCTAACGCAATTTGACGCCAACCGACTGGACTTGGCTGCGGCATCTTGGCAGCAAAAGAATGTCTCTTTTCGTGAAACACCCATTTCGACTAAAGTTAGTGAACATCCGCGAATTAGACGGTGACCGCGAAGGGAATTTTAAGGCGAAGACTTCGCCATTCTTTCACGAACAACCTGCAATGAATGCAATTTGTTGGGTTTTGACCCGCGTGGCCATGGAGGGGCCAAATCATGTTGTTGGACCGAATCGACATCGACGCCCACGGACCGCTCAACGGCGTTGAACTAGGGCCGTTTTCCGAACACCTCAACGTGGTGACCAGCCCCGACGGATCCGGAAAGACCGCGATCGTTCGCTTCATCCGGGACTCGTTGGTCAACCGCGAATATCCACTCGGCATGATGAGCTCGTCGACTGGACGAGTCGTCTGGGCCGATCGACATGGCATGCTGCATTGCCGCCGCGAAAAAGACGGCACGGCAGGCGGACGCCGTTCGGTCCAGTTCGAATCGCGTGGCAACACGATGCCACCTTCGACTGGCTTTCATCACACAAGTTGGGCCAGCGAAACAAGCCAAGCGGGCTTTTCCGATTCGGCTCTGGCGATGAAGTCGATTCAGTTGCCCGAAAGTTTGGTCGACGGTGTGATCACGGACGCGGCCATCACTTCGGTCGCTCGCGTCGTATCGGCATGCGTCCGCAACGGGCTGGATTCGCCAGAAACCTATCGCTCACTTCCGCTAGGCCGCGACTCGGTATACGCCGACCGCGACGCCAACTTTGATTCGGTCGGTGGCTATCGCCGCGAACATGCCGGCGATCGCCGTTACGAAAACAACCAACAACTACGCGAAGAACTGGCGTCGATCGAAGCCGAATTGGGTCGCCTGCGCAGCCACCGAACTAGCACGCCAAGCGCACGCCCTTACGATTCGAACCGCGAACACGAACTGAATCGGCTGCACGATCAGGCACGTGGGCTGCGTTGCCACCAAGCCGAGCTGCGCCGGTGGATCGATGAAATCGACAACGAAGCGAGCCGTCACGGCGGATTGGCTTCGTCGGTTCAAGCGACGCCAGACTACCATCACTACGCCGCGATCTCCGACGAGTCCCTGCGCCGCGCGCTCGACGACTTGGATACTCAAATGATCCGCTGGCAACGGGCGTTGCTAGAAGTCCGCGGACTTCGCCAAGCCATGTTGGCCGGGCGTGAAACGTTCGCTCGCTATGCTGGCGGACCGATCGACGAAGCCGCTTTGCGTCAAATGCGATTGGACGGCTTCTATCGCGCTGTCGATCGCTACGAGCCTTCCCGCAACTGGGACGATCTGTATCGCAACGCGTACAGTGGCGCTGGCCGGCCATTGGTTCACCTTGACGAAGTCGAAGCACGCATCGACGCGGCAACTCGCAACATCGATTGGCTGCTTAGCCGCTACACCAGCCCCGACAACCTGCAACACACATGGTTCGAAACCATCCCGTCGTCGGTCGGTTATCGCAGCGCAACGTCGCTCGAAGAAACCTTGCGAGTGGTTCGCCAAGACCTTCGCAGCGTCCAGCTTTACACAGGCACAAGTTCCGCCGCGCGTCCCACCGATTCGTCTGGATCGATCCGCCGCGACGAAGAACTGGCCGAATTATCGCATAGCGAATCATGGTTGGTTGCCGCGATCGAGGGTCTCAATCGCCACCGCGATTCGCTGCTGCGTCAGCACTCGGCTGGCCACGAATCCAAGTTCACCCAGTGGTCGGATGCCGCTTACCGCCCAAACTGGGTTGGGCTGCGACGCGAACGCGATCAACGTTCGGCCGAACTGGCTCGCGTCACCACTGAACTGGACCACTGCCTTCGCACCGCGTCGGAAGTTCGCCGATCCATGCGATCGTTGCCTGTGATCGATTCGTACCTCGATCACGCGACGGTTGCCTATGACCGATCCGATTACCGAACGGACTATCAAAACACGTCCGATCCACGAATTCAGTGGCTCGACGGGCGGCGTCATACGATTCTAGAACAACTACGAGCGACCGAGCGTCCAACCACATCGCGGTCGCCACTTTCCGTGGTCGCCAGTCGTTGGTTGGTGCGTTTGTCAGCCGGGCGTTTGCAAACTGTCCAATGGCACTACCAAATCGTGTCGCATCAGGACGTTGGCGTTACCATCAACGGTCGCGACGAGAATCAATGCACGGCATCGGACCGAGCAATCGCATCGATGGCGGTCCGCATGGCAGCCGGCGAATTGCTAGACCAACTGGGCCGGCCCGTTCCGTTGATTTTGGAAACTCACCGCGAGTTATTCCAAGGCGTTGACATTGCTGGCTATGCAACACCACAGGCGTATTTTGAGCACGGCGACCACGGCCGCAGCAACCATCCGATCGCCGCTGCCCTGCGGGACTATGCCCACCGCGGACGTCAAATCGTTGTGCTGACCAGCCACCAAGGCTTGGCCGATCAACTTGCCCGCGTCGGTGCCCGCGACTTTGCGATTCGTGGCGAACGCGTCGTTCATGCTCACCGCCCGATTTGGCGTCCGCAATACGCAGCCGAAAGTTACGTTGGGCCGCATCCGCATACCAACGGCGAACAGGTTGCCCACTCGCACTACGGCGTCGACGGCCGAGCCGATGACGTCAATCGCGATTTCGACATGGCATGGCGAGAAGCCTATGGCCTTTACGACAACCCGGAACGTCGCCGTCAATCAGCTCCGCTGCAACCTCATGCACCGGCCGCGAATTCCGTTCATCCATCGGCGGTTTACGGCAACGCAGCCCGCACCGATTGGGCACGCGATGGTGTTGACTATCGTGATGGCTACTACTTTGCCGACAACTACACGACCGACAGTGTGTCGGCGAGTGTCAATCCAAACGCCGGAGCAAAACGAAGTCTCTATCCAGAGACGACTTTTCGCGCTGTCGATGGCACAAGCGGTCACGTGGCGTCGCCGCTGGTAAACGGAGCTCAAGTTTCCGCAGCGACCGCACCTGCGGCAGCACCGCAGAGCCCGTTTTTCTTGTCAGTCGACAGCCCGATCGACCAGGCTCCATCGATCGACGCCGTCGCCGCAGCTCGGCTGCGTGGGCTAAGCGTCACGCACATCAACCACTTGATGCAACAAGATTCCAACCGATTAGCCGATGCATTGGGACTGACCAATGTGGACGCATCGACGATCCGCCGCTGGCAAGCCGAATGCCGTTTGGTTTGCCGCGTACCTCAGCTCCGCGGCTTTGACGCTCGCGTGCTGGTCGGATGCGGAATCTCAACGCCTGCTCAATTGGCATCGATTCACCCTGTCGACCTGCTGGAACGCGTCGAAGACTTCTTGGCAACCGAACGCGGCCAACAACTGCTGCTCTCCGGCAGCAGCCACGAACTGTCCCGGCTGACCAGTTGGATTGCAGCGGCCAACAGCAATAGCGACCGTGAGTTTGGCGGGTTCGCACGCGGCCGAAATGGCGTTCGTCACGCGGTCAACGGCAACTCCAATCGTGATGCAAGTCGCGCCAGTATCGCCGGCGCCGCTCGTGGTTCGCGCCGCAGCTACTATCGCGACCAACGGTTGACGGAATCCAACGACCGTGATGCCGACTTTGTCTTTGACAGCGATCGCTACGAGTACGAAAACAACGATGGTTTGCGATCCCAACGAGGTCGCCGACGCCGATCGATTCGCACGGTTGAACCAAACAACCGCGATTCTTTGGTCGACGATTCGGTGGAAGGCTACGTTCGACGCGAACGATCCGCTAACGCGAACGGCAACGGAGCATCGCGAAACGGAACATCACGCAACGGAACATCGCGTAACGGAACATCGCGTAACGGATCGCGGCCAAACCGAACAAGCCGCAACGGTTCTAACCAAAGCAATGGTCACGCCAATGGCTATGGAAATGGTTCTGGATACGGTGCGGGTTACGGAAACGGATATGGATCGGGATCAGGTACCGGTTCTGGTTCAGGTTCAGGTTCAGGTTCAGGCCAAGCAAATCGTCGCAACGGCAACCGATCCAGTTCGTCGTCGGAATCGACTCCTCGCGAAACCGTTCGCTACGAACGTGATTCGGAAGAACGGTCCGAGCGTGAACCACGTGAGTCGCGAGAGCGACGGTCGCGCAAGAGTCGCCGCGAAAACGGTGAAGCACGAAGCGAGCGTCGGCGGGACCGAGAACCACGTGAAGAACGTACTCCGCGCGATTCCGAAAGCGAACTGCGTTTCTATCTGCAACGCGATGCACCGGTTGTCGATGCACCTTCGATCGGTGCTCGGATGGCCGAACGGTTGCATGCAATCGGCATTTATACCGTCGACGACCTTCTGAACGCGGACGCCGAATCAGTGGCCCAGCAGTTGGACCATCGCCGCATCGACGCCGACACCGTATTGCAGTGGCAACAACAAGCGACGTTGGTTTGCCGAGTCCCGATGCTTCGTGGACACGATGCCCAACTGATGGTCATGGCCGAAGTCACGACTCCCGAAGAACTCGCCATCCAAGATGCCGACGACATGTTCGCCATCATCGACGCGATCTCCGGCAGCACCGAAGGCAAGCGAATCATTCGAAACGGCAAGGCTCCCGACTTGGAAGAAGTCACCGAGTGGATTGGCTATGCCCAACACCATCGGGAACTAAGAGCCGCTTAAGCAGCTTTTGTAAATCGCAATCGAATCGCCAAGCGAGTGAGCCCCTGTCTCACTCGCTTTTTTCGTTTGCCCAGCGGAGTTCTACGTCACAGAGTGCTGGCCCCGATGCGATGCTCGTCTCGGTTTGTCGATTTCGGTGAATCCAGTGCGGCGAGTGAGGCCAAGATCGAGTCGCAGATGCTGATACACTGGTTCCGCTGTGGCATTCCGACTAAAATTTGGAGTTGCGGATTTTGTTGAACCGCTTTGCCAACCCAAAGCTTGATTCAGCTTAGATTTATTGAAACCGATGGAATTCTGATCATGCGTTTTCCTGTTCTTGCTGGCCTTGCCTTGGTCCTGATGATGCCGACGGTCGTCCAGGCCGCATTGGTGACTAGCCCTGGCGAAAACAACGCGGCCGTGTTGTACGACGCCGCGACCGGCAACGTGTCATTCAATTTGGGTTCGAACATCGGGGTTGCTTCGCTGGTTAGTGAGAATGGTTTGATCGTGTTTGACAGCGTTGACACAACGACCGCCTTGGGGGCGCCATCACAAACCGGTGCATCGACGCTTGCGTTTTCAAGCTCGGGCCTGAACAACTTGCCCGAAGGATGCTTTTCGATCGGCAATCTATTGCCTGCGGGATTGGAATTCACGTTGATTGACTTGCCCAATGGCGACACATTTAGCGCCGCGACGCGTGACGGAACCGACGTGGGACGAGTCCTTTTGTCTTACACGCCAACGGGCAGCGGTTCCTCACGAACCGCGGGCGTGACGGTTGTGACTGCCATTCCCGAACCGGGGTCAGCACTGTTGCTTGCTGGATTGGCGACGATCGCGGCTGTGAACCGCCGCCAGCGAAAAGCAACCACGGCTAACAACCGCCAAGACTCGTAGCGAACGTCGTCGGGCGGTTTGTTGATCGACTAGCACGACGCGCGAGCGAGTGAAAGTTGTGATCCGCTCGCTTGTGGATCGGGCTAGTATTTCTATTAATCAACAAACCGTTGACGAGTCTCGCTACCCATACGCCCGGCGGTCTGCTCATCTTATTACGCCGTCCACCAACGTCGACGTGACGACGACCGCAATCTCGAGCGTTCCATTCGGCGCGCCATCCGGATTGCTGCTTGCGATTCACGCTCCTCGGCCTCTTGTCGAGCCGCTTCTCGCTCGGCTGCTTCGGCTTCCTGGCGGCTGGCCGCGTCAGCAGCGGCGACCGCAGCCGCTTCGGCCGCTTGTCGCTGCATCGCTTCGGCGGCCGCTCGTTCGCCCTGCAACGTTTCGGCTGCGGCCATTTCGCGCTGCATCGCCTCGGCTTGGGCCTGCGCGATCTGGTTGATGGCCTGGTCGACTGGCGTGCTGTCGAACAAGACCAGCGATGGCGCCGGTCCGGTCGCCGGAACCACATTGCGTCCAAGGTTCGCTTTCAAGGTCGCCAAGTCACCAACGTCGGTAAACGTCGCAAAGTCAAATTGGCTGACATCAACATCCCCGTCACCGTTGAAATCTCCCATCGCCCAGGTCGCCCCCGATGTCGTTCCCAAATTGGCGCCGACAATCGATTCGTCTCCGTTTTCAGTGAAGGTTCCAAAGTCAAAATCGCTGGTATCGACATCGCCGTCCAAGTTCGCGTCACCCGGAATTGCCACATAAACCGGGATTGCGGTTCCCCCGGCCATCGTGACTTCGGTCGCCGTCGCCGTAACGCGATTGCTGTTGAAGTTGACGGTATAGAAAGCGGCTTCGAGTGGTTGCGGCAAAGCGGCAAAATCCCATGTCGCGGTTCGAGTGGCAGCATCGTAGGTGAACGTTGCCTGCGAGATGTCCGCGAACGTGCCACCAGTGTCGTTATGCAGCGCCAGCGCATCGGCAGAAATAGTCACGTCGACATCAAACGTCACGGCCAGTTGGTTCAACAAGTCGGGACGCGACACGTCGCCTTGATCACGAATCATTTCCACGATCACAGGAGCCGCAATCGAAAGCGTGGCAGTGCCGGGCGTAGGAATCGCAGCCTGCCAACTTTGTGGCGAGTTACCGTATGCCGTTGCCGCGATGCGGTGCAGACTAACACCGTCACCGTCGGCCGCGGTTGGCCAAGGAACCAAGTCGTCGTAGACAACTTCGTCAATCAAGATCTCGGGCACGACCGTCGGCTGGTCAACCGGCGGCGAATCGGGTTGCCGCAGCGTCACGCGTCCGAAGTTGTTTGACAGTCCGCCGCTCCAAGGGCCAACCAAATTGATGCCCGACACACCAAATTCAGCTTCAAACGCTGCCACCAATCCGGCATCAGCAGGGTCAAACGAAACGGCCACGATCGTTGCACCGGCGGCTAACGTGATCGTGGGCAAATCCAAATCGGCGATGCCAGCAAGCGTCCATCCGCTGACATCGACACTGTGCGGAGTTGGGTTTTGAATTTCGACAAATTCCAAATCGTCGGCCGTTACGCTAGCCAGCGCCGCGATTGCCGCAGCCGACGGATCCGCCGGGTGATAGTGAACTTCTGACACGACCAGTCGCCCCGTCATCGCCGGCCCGTTAGTCACGCCGAGGGATCGCTGTGCCAAGCGAGACAGACGCCCCGAACCGTCTGGCACTCGCCCGAGCGATTGGCCGTTCAGCGTACCGGTGAAGTCGACGGCGTCTTCGACTTGCCCGCCAA
Organism: Rubripirellula sp.; assembly: GCA_049680385.1. Classification (GTDB taxonomy): domain Bacteria; phylum Planctomycetota; class Planctomycetia; order Pirellulales; family Pirellulaceae; genus Rubripirellula. The sequence continues at coordinate 27,201 of JBAUHR010000958.1, forward strand.
CCGAAAGCCCCTGGCTGCGCGACAGCCAAACTTGGTCGCCGTTGGCCGCATCAAGAGCAAAGGCGCTTGTTCCCTGTGATCCCGATGACGGGTTGAAGTCAAGTTCGTCAAAGACGAGAAAACCGCCTGGCGAAATTATGGTATCGAGTGGGATTTGGAACTTCTGTAAGTCGTCGCCCTTATCGCTCAGGAACCAACCGCTGATGTCGATCGCGGCAGCCGTCGGATTGTGCAGTTCGACGGAATCAACTAGCGGAGCGTCGGTGTGAGCCAAGATTTCGTTGATCACGACACCCGAAGGCGGCAGCGGCGCGAAGCCTGGCGTGCCACCGACGGCAACCGACGCTCGCCAATGGTAATACTTGTCGAATTGATCCATTGGCGTACCGACTTCGTCTATCAGTTCCAGCGTCACGCCGTCGCCATCGGCAGCAAACGGCCAAGGATCGCTGTCGCCATAGTCGACGTCAAAAATCGTCTGCCCTCCCGCATCAACGACCTTGATCTTTTCACCGCTATTACTCAAACCTCCGGTGTATTGACCAGCAATCATCGATGCATCCAGCAACGGATAATGGCTCAACAGATCTGCCGTACTTTCGCCCACCAAAATCCGCTGCCCCGGCGCAAGTGATGTTGCCGTAGCAAATACAAACGGATCTCGTGGGCCGTCGGTGATCGTGACGCCACCAAGATCCAGCGTCACCGAATCGCTTATGTTGGCGAACTCAATGAACTCGGTATCACCCTGGGCGGGGTTGTAGTTGATTTCGGTCACGCGCAAGAATTCTTGATTCGTCGTGGGAATCGTTGCCGGTGTCGTCAGTGTGTCCTTTTCCAGACCTTGCGCATCAAGCAATCGGATCGTTTCGCCCGTGAACGTCAACTGCCCCTCATAGTTGCCTTGCATCACCAATCGTTGGCCGCCACTTGGACCGCTGGTTCGACTTCGAAACGCGGTGACATCCTTGACGACGTACAACGTGCCGCCCGCTGGGATCACGGTTCCACCTTTGAAGGTGTGTGAAATTCCCTCGGTGATTTGCCAACCTGAAATATCGACTGCAAACAAATTCGGATTGTTCAAACGCACGTATTCTTCCGATTGCAAACCGGAAACAGGATCAGCATCATAGTCATTGACATCGAAAAGGACCGTCGGTGAGACCGCATGCGCATCCGGCACATCAGCGATCCCATCGATGTGTGCGCGGCGCAGCGGAATGAACTCGTCGACTAGTTGTTGGGCCGCTTGAGCAGGTGTGCGAGTGAAGTTTGCTTGGATGCCCCACAAGTTGGCGTCTTCAATCGCTTCATCGGCAATCAGTGGCTCGAGCGTTTGAATTCGCGTCGCCAAGTAACTATCCAGCACTGGCGTCCCCACTGCACCGTAAAACTGGTCGGTCAAAGTGCGCACACGTCGCATGTACATTTCGCGGAAGGTCGAGTCTTGGTACAGACGCTGGAAGACGTTGTTGGCACCAACGGTTACGCCACGGTCCGTCACCAAATCATCCCTGAAATAAGACGGCGACACGCTGGCGTCCCAAACGTGTCCAAGCGACAGGTCTTGGTCCCACGGCAAGGCAGACCACAAACCGGTGCCAGTGGTATCGCGGTACCAGTACATGTTTTTGTGGCCAAAATCGTTACTGACTGTGACGTTATGAACGGCTAGATAATTGACGATGTCGGCCATGTCCAGATTGTCGAAATCCCAATCGAGTGCCGCTGTACCGGAAAGAGACTGCGCGGCCGTAACGACTTCCTGAAAGTCACTGTGGTCCTCGTACTCTCGCGACTTCTTTTCAACGTTGGTGTAGGCATCGTTGAGTCGGTTGTTGACTTTGTAGAGCGGGTTATTCGAATCGAGTCCGACACGATCCAGAAATTCGGTGTCGCCTTCTTCGACCAAGTCATAGAGCCCATACAACGATCCGTTGCGGTAAACCATCACCGAAAAAGCTAAGTGGCTGGGGTAACCGGCTTGAGCGAACAGATCGTATGTCAGCGAATTCCGCAGCTTCGTTTGGTCGGCGTAATTGGACAGCAAGTTAAAATCGCTGGCCGGTTCAACGCCGGGCTGAATCAAAAACTTTTCACCTTTGTTGGCATCAAAGTCGAACGACTTTTTGGGAAAGGCCGACCCACGAGTTGACTGGCCGTGGCTGTCGGTTTGAATGTTGTCATAGAAGACTCCGTTAAAGAACAACGAACCGCGTGCGCCAGCGTTGGTGGATGCGGCGGCCGGATCGGCAACGTACCACTGCATCAACGGCAAGTCGGTCGTGATCAACGGGTCCGCGACCACCGTACCAAAGTACTCTGCCGAATCGATGGGGTCCAAGAACCGGGGCGCGCGAGATTCGATGCCCGCGGTATCCGACGCCGTCACGTACCAGCGAACCATCTCGCCAGCAC
>JBAUHR010000959.1:0-2211 GCA_049680385.1 Rubripirellula sp.
TTCTGCTGCGTCGATTGCCGACTGAATGGAAGTGTATTCCGACGGGACTCGCAAGGTCTTGGCTTGTGTCATTGCGGAATGGCAATGAAGCAACACAAATGCACTAATCAGCATCAATCTGGTCATCAATTGCGTTCCCGTTTTGTCGTCTGTCGATGATGGACGATGAATTGAAAGAATGCTTAGAGTTTAAGTAAGCCTCACGGCGGCGTTGGCGAAAAATCGCTGTTCTCGTTACTTCAAATATATCAAACCGGGGGTCGTTCCACGATCCATATATCGCAGACCTGAGGAACTGCGTTTACACTGATGATGCCGTCCTATTGCTTTGCGATGTACTGTTCTCCCTATGGGACCATGGGATCGCGGTAGTTGATGTGACCTGCAAAAATCGACGGAAATTGAGAATAACTCATCAAGAGTGTCCAAATCCACCGTCGTCGCGCGTCATGGGGTGTTGGCCGACACGGCGGCCAGTTGTAATTACTCATCGAAGAAGGAAAGTGACATGGCGAAAAAGAAGTATTTGTGTATTCAACGAAGCCAGCAGGCAAGCGAGAGCGGCAAACCATCGCCCGCTCAGATGGAGGAGATGTTTGCCAAGTTCAACGCTTGGAAGGAGAAGTTCGCGGCGAACATCGTCGACATGGGTGGATGAGCTGTCACAGGAGCAGCTTGCACGTCGGCTCCCGGCAGTCCATAAGGTGTTGTATTTGCTGTTTACGGAAGGCTAGTTGTCGTCCAGCACTGAGATGGCTCTGCGTCGTGAGTTATGCGACGAAGCGATCCGGTTGACGAAGCTTCTTGTCGAGCATTCAGTTGGTCAATCACCTGAAGCCTACGCGTTGTTGTCTTTGATGTATTTGCACGCGGCCCGAATGTCGGCGCGGCAGGACGGGACTGGCGGGCTCTTTTTACTCGAAGAACAAGACCGCGACCTTTGGAATCAGAATGGCGTTCAGGAACGGCTCAGATGGCTGGCGAAGTCAGCCGAGGGTGACTCGTTCTCTCGATATCACGCCGAAGCCGGAATCGCGGCCGAACATTGCCTTGCGCCGTGCTTTGCCGAAACACGTTGGGACAAAGTCGCAGAGTGCTACGAACTGCTTGAGCAGCGGGTAACGTCTCCGATCCACCGACTGAATCGCGCCGTCGCGGTAGCAGAATGGAAAGGCGCTCCCGAAGGCCTCGCATTCCTTGACGGTTTTGAGCCCCCAACGTGGCTCGCCGTCTCCTACCTCTGGTCTGCGGTGCTGGCTGACTTGCATCGACGTTGCGGGAACTCGACCGAGGCGGAACGCTACCGTGAAGTCGCTCTCGATTCTGCCCCCACCCCGCAGGTGAAGGAACTCTTACAACGTCGCCTCGAAACTTGAAGCGCGGTAGATGGACATGACTGTGAATCGAACACTAGCCGTAGCGTCAATTCGGTTTGACGGGAAGCGAACGTGCAAACTTGACGGCACGTTCGATCCACGCCTGCAGGTCGCCGTCCGATTCAATCCCTGCTGGTTCGACCAGCGCCCAACCCTTCATCACCTTGCCCGTGATGTCCATTGGCTTCACGTGCGGCTCTGACTGGGTGTCCTCGTGGTTTTCCTTGTCGAGACGGACAATCAATGCGCCCTTCCAAGGACCGACGCACATGTTGCCGTTGATCATGAAGCAGACGCCGCCAAACATCTTCTTCTCGGAGTAACCCTTGCGGCGTTTCATCAACGGTCGGATTCGTTCGATAAGTTCTTCTTCGCCTCTTCTCATGATCGCGTCCTATTGAGGTTGTGTCGACGCGTTTCGGCTTCGGTGGACCAGTGCGATTATGAGCCCTCCAAGCACGAATTGAATTGAAAGGTATGTCGTTTCCAACGCGAACCACGTGGTGAGCGGTTCAATCTGATGCTTGGCTGCTTCGGCAAGCACATGCATCGTCCAATGATACAGTCCCATCACCCCAGCCAACGTCAAGGCGCCACGAACAATCGACTTACCTCGACACAGTGACGGATAGATCAACGACAAAACCATGCCCTGTATGATGATTGAGGCAAAACCGAAGGCGATGATCGGTTCGTCGCGAGTGAAGTAGCCCAGCTCTTCGTAAGTCGTGTTGAACAAGACGAGGTGCCAAACATAGGCGAGCGGAAACGTAACTGCAGCATATCCGAGTGTACCGAGAATGATTTTCGTTGGTTGCATTGTGGCTCCTTGGGG
>JBAUHR010000960.1:0-2454 GCA_049680385.1 Rubripirellula sp.
GACGTTCTCGGCGATACAACACGCCCCGCACCGGCAGTTGAAAACACATTCAGTTTCGGGCTGACTGGTGCAGGATGGTTGTCGATTGCCTGGATGCTTGGAGTGACGGCAATGCTGGCTAACTTGATTCGACAGTGGATCCATCTTCGACGAAGGCTGTCGCGACTTACTCCGATCGAATGCGGACGAGTGCAAGAACGACTGATCGAACATTGCCGACGAATGGGCATCAAAGGTCCACCTGAGTTGCGGGGCTGCCACGTTGCCAGCACACCGTTCCTTGTCGGATTTTGGCGGCCGGTAATCGCGTTGCCGATATTGTTTTCAGAATCCGTCTCGAACGACGAATTGGATGCTGTCATCACACACGAATTAGCGCATGTGCAGCGCCGAGATCTATTGTGGAACTGGTTGCCGGTTTTGGCAGAAGCGGCGTTCTTTTTTCATCCGCTTGTCTGGTGGTCTCGTCGCGAGTGGCAGCTCGCTCAAGAGGTTGCCACTGATGAGCTTGCCATCACTTCTTCAGGTTTAGAAATCTCGCGATACGCTCGCGCGCTCGTGGATTTGGTTGCCAAGTCTACGCGCCCTCGTACCGATTCTCACTTCATCGTCGCTGTGAGTGAAAACTACACCCAACTCGCCCGAAGACTAGCCGCTTTGCGAGTCTTCAGCCCAGAAAAACCCGGTTTATCGGCGATTGCGGGAGTTATCGTTGCGTTTGCTGTTGCATTCTTCGCCCCATGGGAATTAGCTGCACAGCAAGAACAAACCGAGTCGTCGCAGGGTGGCGAATTAGTTCCTGACGTTGTTGTTGGGGGCGCTCTCGAGATAGAAAAGCCGCTTGAACCAGATGCCAACCAGATGCCAGCGATGCACCCTATTTCCGTGTCGGGTCGGGCTCTTGACGTCGATGGCAATCCGATCAGTAGTGCGACGATGTATCTGAGCTCGCAGCGCGTCGACTACAGGCGGCTTGCCGAAGTGGTCACTGACGCAACGGGAAGATATGAGTTTCATAATGTGCCGCTGCCCCTGGAAACGGATAGTCCTTTCAGTAGCCGCACAAGTGGACGCTTCGAGGTCTTCGGCATTGCAGCGGGATACGGATTTGGCTGGAGGCCGGCCAAGTGGTATTACCCAGCGAGATATGCAGAAGTCGCGCATGTCAATTGGGAAGAAACGGATCCGCCAGAACATTTTTTTGAAAATGAACCGATCAACCTTGACGTTACTTTTCGGGAGGAGGCCCGTTTGAGTGGCAGCATCTATGACGACGATGGTCAGCCGATTTCCAACGCGAGTGTCGCCATTCGGTACTGTGATCCAGAGCTGGATCTGAAGGAATGGAATTCCATAAGAGGTGGAAGGCAGTTTGACAGCCTTAACGAGAAAGAGATCGTCCCACCCAAGGCAAAAACTCGATACACCGATGCGAAAGGACGATTCGAGTTCACTGGACTACCAGCGGATTGCCGCTATCGCATCGACGTCCGACCAAAAGGTTTTCCGGCGAGGTGGATTTGGGGTGTTACAAAAAAGGATTTTGCGGCTGAGGCTAATGGACGGCCAATCTACCGAGATGAAATGACTCTAGAATTCGTCCGTCCTAAAGTCGTCTCCCTCCGAGTCGTCTTCGAAGACACCGGTCTACCAGCACAAAATGTGCGAGTGGGTGCCGCCAACGCTCAAGGCAGTTCCAGCCGCGCTAGTGATAAGGACGGGAATGTGAAATTACCGCTTTCGGCTGGCGAGTACTCGGTCGAATTGCTCCCCGCGATCGGTACTCCTTACCTTGTGACAAACCGAAAATTGGTTGTTCCGAGTGACAAGTCACTGTCGTCGGTAGAGTTGCGTTTGCGGCGCGCGGCGGTGGTTGACGTCCAGGTTATTGACGAGGCATCGGGGGAAGGAATTGCCGATGTCGACTTCTGGAGCGACGATGCTTCCGTTGATCGAAGGCGTGGGGAGAGCCGTCGTCTACATTATTTCCGTAGTTACGAACGTGAGACGCGGATTTGCCACGTTGAGCGACCACGTACAGATGCCGACGGCACGCTGCGTGCGCTATTTGAACCGGGTGAGTATCAAGTGGGTATTGGACTGAATCTTTTTCCGTACGCTGATTACATCAATGTTGACGCCGATGGCACGTTGGTCGAATTGCGTTCAGGCGAAGCAACCAAAGTGACACTCAAGGTTCGCCGCCGTGCACCCTCATTGCAGGAGTCTTCACCATGACTCTCACGCCTGAGCAAGAGGGTTGCGAATGATGCAGCAACAAATACTGTGCAGGGCACCTCTTTTGTTTGGATCGGCAGAAACTCGACGTGTCGAGCATGGAAAGGAACGCGGACTCATCTTACTTCTTCAACGGAGACCGACGCAAGTTGGTCCATCTTGTTCGACACTTCGGTTGCATCAACCGAGGAGTCTGAGTTCGTCCCCCTCCGTGCA
>JBAUHR010000961.1:0-11021 GCA_049680385.1 Rubripirellula sp.
CCAAATTCACCAACACCAGTTTTTCGCTCGGTAAACAAGTACGTGTAATTTTGAAAGCGACTGGTGTCTTCCCCGATCAACTCGAACACTCGAACCGCGTTATCAGTCCACGTCACGGCGGATCCGATTTGGAATCCAATTCCGTGATCTTCCCACAATGGACCAGCGTATTGGCCACGCAGCCTCACGCCCAAGTCCGCGTTCACGCCGTAGTCTTGGGGTTGCTTGGCGCCGTCAATCGCCGCCAGGAACGATAGTTGTTCAAAAGGATGCCGTGTTGGTTGGCAGCCGAAATCGGTTGGGCATTGAACACCGCAGTCATCGTCACAAGGCGTCGTGTACCCGATTAACGAAACTTCGTCCGACGAAAGTAATGGCTCCTGCGCTTCGGTGGATGTTCTCATGCTGCATAAAGCCGCGACGACGGTCATAAGAACAAGCATCGTTCGCGCATCAGCCGCACAACATCCTATCTTCATCAAAAGTCCCTCCTTGGACTTCAGAAACCATCACTTGCGAACCACTGGTGTCCTATCGACGGAGCCTCGTTGGCCAACGAATGTTTGCAACGGATTGATCGATTTTGTCGGCATATTCGCGCGCAGTCACGTCACTCAGGCAAGCTTTTTCGAGCTTGCAAAAAAAGCTAAAGCGGGCATGCTCGGCTCGCAGAAACCACTCGACCGCGCCAGCCAAAACGAGCCAAGTTGCGCGTCGGGCTTGGGAAGATTGTCGTTACCGGCCCGGCAGGTTGTGGCCCATCTTGTCGCGTTTGGTGTCCAAGTACTTTTGATTGTACTCGTTGACATCAGATACGATCGGGACTTGGTCGACGACTCGCAGATCGAAGCCGCGCAGGTTGAAGGCTTCGGTCTTTTTCGGATTGTTGGTTAGCAAACGGACTTCACTTAAACCAAGATCCTTCAAGATTTGCAGACCGATGCCGTAGTCTCGCATGTCGGCTTTGAACCCGAGTGCGTGATTCGCCTCGACCGTGTCCATGCCTTTGTCTTGCAACGCGTAGGCGCGAATTTTCTGGGCAAGTCCGATGCCTCGGCCTTCTTGTGGCAGGTAGATCAAGGCGCCGCGACCCTCGCTTGAAATCATCTTTAGCGCCATCTGCAACTGGTCGCCACAATCGCAGCGTAGCGATGAAATCAAATCGCCCGTGAAGCAACTGCTGTGCATCCGAACCAGCGCCGGAACACCTTCGGCCGACACATCGCCGAACACCAGTGCGATCGGTTCTTGGGCTTCGTAGTCAACGCCGTAAACGACGATCTTGAAATTGCCGTACTTCGTCGGCAAATCGGCTTCTGCGTTTCGCGTGATCAACTTTTCGCTGACTCGGCGATGGGCGATCAGTTGTTCGATGCTGATGATTTTCAGGTTGTGCTTCTTTGCGATCGCAAACAAACCTTCGCGTGTCGCGCGGTCACCCGAGTCGTCCAGGATCTCGCACAATGCCGCCACAGGCGCTAGGCCGGCCATGCGGGCCAAGTCCATCGCTGCTTCGGTATGGCCGGCGCGTCGCAGCACGCCACCCTGTTTCGCCAACAACGGGTACACGTGACCGGGGCGGACGAAGTCATCCAATTTGCAGTCGGCCGACGCCAGCGTACGAATCGTCTCGGCTCGTTCGCCGGCCGTGATGCCGGTCTTGGCGGTGCGAATATCGATCGGCGTCATGAACGCCGTTTTCAGTGGCGCGTCGTTTTGGGCGACCACCGGGCTGAGTTCCAGTTTCTTGGCCACGTCAGGCAAGATCGACACACACAATTGCCCGCGGCCGGACAACATGAAGTTGATCGCTTCGGGAGTCGCCTTTTCAGCCGCACAGATGTAGTCGCCTTCGTTCTCGCGGTCTTCGGCATCGACGACGATCACGATCTCGCCAGCACGGATGGCCTCGACGGCTTCGGGAACGGTATTGAGTTCGGGCAACATATTGGCTTTCGGCAACGGAACGGCTTTCGGCATTGGAGATTTCGGTCGCGACTGCCATGATTTTGGCAGCGGTCGACGACAACGTATTATACGTCGCCAGTCCATCCGTCCTACCGCCCGTCTCGAATTGGTTTCGCCGCCCATGCACCGCTCCTTGAAACAGTCGCCAATGCAAGGACCGATCATTCGTCACGGCGTGATCGCTTGTCTGTCGCTGATGGTTGCCACGGCGGCTTTGGGCGATGATGCGACAACGCCCGAACAAGAGAACTCGGCAATCAAAATCACGGCAAACCAGCGATACAGTGATAGCGATGGACGAGCCGGGCTGTGCGATGTCTTTTCGCCGGCCGGCCCGCCGCCACCGACTGGCTATCCGGCCGTCATCGTGGTTCACGGGGGTGGCTGGATCAGCGGCGATAAATGGACGGTTGCCGGGTACAGTCGGCTGTTAGCCGAACAAGGTTTCGTGGTCATCAGCATCAACTATCGGTTGGCACCGACGTTCAAATTTCCCTCCCAAGTCGACGACGTTCGCTCGGCCTTGCTGTGGACAAAATCTCACGCCAAACAGTGGTCCATCGACCTGAACCGATTGGGCGCGTTCGGATATTCGGCGGGCGGGCACCTGACGGCTCTGGTGGCGTCGCTTGCCGATGAACCGATCGAATCGCAGGTCGCGGCAAGCGATTGGTCCATGTCGGATCCACGCTGGACCGAGTTGCCAAAGATCAACGCGATTTGCATCGGCGGTCCGCCATGCGACTTTCGAGCGCTGCCAATGGATAACCAAACGCTATCGTTCTTTCTAGGTGGATCGCGACGCGAGAAACCGAGCGTCTATGAAGCGGCATCACCGTCGGCACATACGTCGAAATCGGACCCGATCACTCAGATCATCCATGGCGACGCCGATTCGATTGTGCCGATCCGTGGCAGCAAAGAATTTCACGCCGCCCAGATCGCGGCCGGTGTCGACAGCCGCATGGAAGTGATGCCGCGCCAAGGTCACATGATGACGTTCATGAACCCCAAGACCAGCGAGATGGTGGTCGAGTTCTTCAACGATGTGCTGATGCCGAAATCGCAGTAACGATCGCGTGATCAACAACTGACGAAGTTCAGGCTGCTAGCCTGCGATCAACAGGCTGGCAGCCCGTTTTACGGGTTCGATATTCGTTCACGTGGTGATGAACGACGCCTTCGTTCTATTCCAAGATCATGTCGTCGACTGTTTGACCACCTGGGATCATCGGTAACACGTGCTCTTGGTACGGCACTTGGACGTCCAACAGGTACGGTCCCTTGTGCGCGATCATTTCGCGAATGGCACCTTCCAGATCAGCTTTCTTGCGCACCGTGGCTGCACCACAACCGTAGCCTTGGGCAATTTTGACGAAGTCTGGATAGCGATCTTCGGCGTACTCATACCGATCGGCGCTACTCTTACCTTTGGCTTCTTCGTGATGGATAGGGCCTAGGTAAGTGTGAGCACGGTTTCGTTCCATGAACCGGTCTTCCCACTGAACGACCATTCCCAAGTGCTGGTTGTTCAGCAAGAACACTTTCACCGGCAACTCTTCACAGAAACACGTTGCCAGTTCCTGGATGTTCATCTGGAAACTGCCGTCACCGTCGATGTCGATCGAAAGCGCACCCGGGTGTGCCGCTTGAACGCCCATCGCCGATGGCAATCCAAAGCCCATGGTGCCCAAACCGCTGCTGGACATCCACGTGCGTGGTTTGCGGAACTTGAAGAACTGTGCCGCCCACATTTGGTGTTGGCCCACACCGACGCTGACATAGGTTTCCATGTCGGCAGTGATGTCGCTGAGTGTCTTGATCGCGTGCTGTTGCAGAATGCCGTCGAACTTCTCGTCGTAACTGAACGGATGCTTCGCCTTCAATTCGACACAGTGCTTTTGCCAATCGGCGATCTCTGGCTTTTGAACAACCTTGTTCAATTCCGTTAGAACTTGCTTCACGTCGCCACGAACGGGAATGTGAGCAGCCTTGTTCTTGTTCAGTTCCGATGCGTCGATGTCGACATGGATGATCTTGGCATCTTTCGCAAAGGCTTCGATCTTGCCTGTCACGCGGTCATCAAATCGAACGCCAAGTCCGATCAACAAATCGCAATCGCGAACCGCATAATTGGCGTAGGCGGCACCGTGCATGCCCAACCAATCCATTGAATGTTCGTGTTCGGGCGGAACGGCACCGATCCCCATTAGCGTCGTGACCGTTGGGATGCCGGATTTGCTGATGAACTCGCGAAGTTCTTCGCTGGCACTGCCGATGATGACACCGCCACCCGCGTAAATCACCGGGCGACGTGCCAACTTGATCGCTGCAGCAATCTGACGAATCGTTTCGGTGGGAACGGTCGGTGGCGCCGAGTGATAACCAGGCAACTCCATCGGCGGATCCATGTCGATGCCCGTCAGGTCACCCAACTGGATGTCTTTCGGCATGTCGATCAGAACCGGCCCGGGACGACCGCTTTGGCAGATGTGGAAGGCTTCCTTCATGATCCGCGGCAAGTCGCTGATCTTGGTCACCAAGTAATGATGCTTGGTGATGCCACGACAAACCTCGGCCATCGGCGTTTCTTGGAATGCATCGCTGCCGATCGCCTTGGTCGGAACCTGGCCGGTGATGCACAGCATCGGAATGCTATCAAGCTTGGCGTCTGCGATCGCGGTGACCAAATTGGTCGCACCGGGGCCGCTGGTCGCCATCACGACACCGACTTTGCCGGTGCTGCGCGAGTAACCTTGGGCGGCGAACGCACCGCCTTGCTCGTGGCGAGGCAGAATCGTTCGGATTGAACTACCGAAACGGGTCAGTGCTTGGTGCAACGGCATGCTGCATCCGCCCGGGTAGGCGAAAAGTACGTCGACGCCGTGATCTACCAACGATTTGACCAAGACATCGGCACCGGTCATCACTTGGGGCTCTGTAGCGGCTTTCGCAGTACTCATGTGCTCTTTGAACTGAAAATGCAGGATGGGGGTGGTTCAGGAATACGGCTGGGACGCTCCCAGTTCGCATCTGGTTCGGGCCGAAATCGGTACTCAAGCCGATAATCGGATGCTCGGAAGATCGTTCGCCAAAAAACTGACGTTTACGTAGCTCGCCGAAACTCCGAACCTAGGTCGCTAACGTAAGTTCGTGCCGGTACTTAGGCAATGGTTAAAACGGCGGGCATCGATGACAACTTGGATCAACTTGATAGCAATCGCCGGGGGGGGAGCCCTCGGTTCGGTCAGTCGCTATTTGATCACTCTAGTCGCAATTGCGATCCCGGGGGGATCATCAATGCTGGGAACCACGATCGCCAATGTGATCGGATGCGCCGCCTTAGGCGGACTGATCGAATACAGCGCTGGCGAAGCAATCCTAGACGAGCGGCTTCGATTAGCACTTCAAGTTGGTTTTCTGGGCAGTTTGACCACCTTCTCGACATTCCAGTCTGAGTCGGCATCGTTGGCGATGGATCAACGATGGTTGCTAGCGGGACTGTATTTGGCCGCCAACATGTTGCTGGGCTGGACCGTTTTGATTGGTGCCGCCGCTGTCGTCAAAGGATGGAACGCATGAAGAACAAGCCCCTCGGCAACCAGCACGACGCCACCCCCAGTTTTTTTTGCGTTCTAATAGCGGCGAGCCTCCTAAACCTCGCAATGGTCACAACAGCCACGGGGGAATCGCCCGAGTCCCCCCCTGGGTATGCGGAAACTGACACTTTGCGGGCGGACGCCACGCTGCGTTCGATTGCTTTCGGGGACGCCATCCATGGCATCGCCGTTGGCGATCGTGGGACGATTGTCACCACCGATGATGGCGGAAAATCCTGGATCCGCCGCTCAAGCGGCATCGAGTGCCGGATCGACGATGTGGTCTGGACTGGCCCCGGCCGAGCGGTCGCGGTTGGCGGTGCCTACGACGCGATCACTCGCATCAGCCGTGCGGTCGTGCTGGTGACCAACGACAGCGGCGCGCACTGGAAACGCAGCGACGACCGCGAACTTCCAAGACTAAAATCAGTCACGGTCAATCAAGACGGTACGTTGACGGCCAATGGCGACTGGTCCCACCCGTCACTAACGCGTCAATTCGAAAGCCGAAATGCCGGCCGCACTTGGACCGGCGTTGGCGATCCCGAACTGCTGCGTCCCAGCCCGCCGCAACGACCGACCGGGTCATCCGAATTCTTGGCATGGGCACAAGCAACATCCACCGCGGTCGCGATTCGCGATGCCTGCCGAGTCGGCGCGACTTCCGTGTGCGCCGTTGGCGACCACGGCACGATCTTGACCAGCGAAGACAACGGAACCACTTGGACGCCCCGGCGAGGCAAAGACCGTCGCACCGCCGTCTTGATGGTCGCGCGCGCCGCCGAATCGGTCGCTTGGTCAATCCTAGGCAGCGAATCGTTAGAGTCTCGCCATCGTACGTCGGTGTTGATCGATGACGCGGGCGTGACCAACAACGACGACGCCAACTCGATCGATTTAGCCGATCAGTTTTCCGTCACGCTCGGTGCAAGCGGCGCAGACCGATTCAAAGCCATCGATGAAGACTCCAATGAGGCCGCGCTGCGATGGATTGCTGTGATACGGCCCGCCGTGGTGTTGATTGACGAAACGCTGCCATCTGAAACGAAACAGGCGTTCTTTCAAGCGGCGACCGCCGGCGGCGTCCAACGCGTCGCCCACTACAGCACCACACCATCGCAGTCTACGACGCTGCACTCGGGTGCACTGCTTCCCAAAACGGGCGTCCTGGCCAGCGACCTGGTTAGTGACGCGATGCACCTGGTTTCACCGGAGCATACTGCGGTTGATTCGTTATCGCTGACCTTCGTCTACGACGCCGACCCCTCGCGTCGAACTGGCGAATCCACCGCGTCCGGTCTATCGCTGCATTCAGGTCGTATGCTGTCGCCGCGATCGTCACCCGCGTCGCGCCGGCAGTTGCAGATCATTCAAGCCCGCATGAAACAGTCTCAGCGGATCGCTCAGTTGCTCGATGCCCGAGGATCACGCGAACCATTTGAGAAGTCGTTGGAATCCGTGTTAGACCAAACGGCCAAAGCAGACCAGTTCCGGTTAGCGTGGTCCATTTTGGCGAAAACGAAAACAGTCGAACCGCCGAGCATCCGAACGCACAAAACGGTGCTCGCTGAAATTTCGCGTCGCTTCGCCGACCAATCGGCCGGCAAGTGGGCCAAACTACGCCTGCAATCGATCAACCATAGCACCGAATGGCGACGATTGGATTCCATCCTGAAAGCCGACGATGTTTCGCTCGCCAATGCATCCATGCCTGCGACACAATCCGTTGCCGTGTCACCATTTCAGTCCGCACCGATACCAAACGGTGCACCCGAGACGACGTTTACGGATGCTGCGTTCACAGATCCGTCGATGTCCGGAAAAATCCAACAGGTCTCGGCGATCGCGCCAGTCGTGGTGCCTCGCCCCGATGTGATCGAGTACGCTGGCGCAGCCACTTCGTCCCAAACCACCGCCGAGGTTGACTTGACCTGGGAATTCCACCCCTCGGTGTTGCTAGGGATGGAAGCATCAAGGCGACGCGGCGACGACACATCGTTGCAAGCGATCACTTCATCCAACAGTGCCAGTGCATCGCAAGACATCAGCGAACAACCGGCCAGCCTTCGACAACTGTCGGAATCACGCGGCAATGCTTGGGCTGGACTGTTGCGTGCTCGCGGTGCCCAAGTCGTCCAAGCGCACCGAACACCTAGACCACCGCATCTCGATGGTGTCCTTGACGACCAGTGCTGGAAAACCGATCAAGCATCGACGGACTCGCCGCTGCGGATGGCTTACGACGATGACTACATCTATGCCGCCTTCGTTTGCCCGTCGTCGTCAATCAACCGCGATAACTTTGATCGCGACCTGGCGACGCCGCGTGACAACGACTTGTCGAAGACCGACCGAATGCGTCTTTGCCTTGATATCGACAAAGACTTGTTCACGTCGATGCAGTTCCAAGCCAGTGCCGCCCGCCGCACCCATGACTCAATCGATGGAAACGCCGCGTGGCAACCGACGTGGTATCTGGACGTACACGAAACGAAGAGTGCCGAGGGAACCGGAACGACAACGTTCGAAATTGCGATCCTGCGCCGTGACATCATTGATCTGCCCATCCAAGCCGATTCACCGTGGGGCGAAACCAGTTGGTTCGTGTCAGCAATGATCTTGAACGCCGAAACAAAGTCACCGACGCCGGTCATGCCCAATCCATCGGATTGGGTACGAGTTGTGTTCAAGTAATCCAGCCCGGCTAATTCGGTTTAGTCACGTTTGCTCAGTCGATACGTGAACGCGCCAAAAACATCGCCGACTTCGGATTCACTGTGACACGTTAGGCACCGATCCCTGATCCGGATTGCACCCACCATCCGAATTTGGTCGCCTTGCTCGTCAAGAACGATCTCATCTTCATCACTGTGACGAAGCAGCTCAGCCGCGTTTTGTTCGAACGAATCGAGTGAACGAAAAGGCGTGTTGTTAGACAGTTCTTGCATTTGCATGATCCTGTCGTCAATCAAATAGACACGATCGTTTTGAATGCTAAGCAACTGAATTTCATCCAGCGCCCAGCGGTTGCTCGCGTCAACCATCTCGGGTGTCAGATAGCGAAAACCGAATGTATGCGGTGTGCTTTTCCTCTTCTGCGGTCGTGTCTTCGGGGACGGGCCGGGGCTTTCGTCCGCTGACTTGGACGATTCACGTTTGGTTCCCAACGATCCCCACAAACCATAGGGGCTTGTCTCGCCGTCTCCGACCCAAAACCTATTCGCATACTCAGGATCCTTTTCGCCAATACTGTCGGTGATGAATTTGACCGCTCCCGAGCCCATCAAAACGTGAGCACCGCCACGTGTCCGGCCAAACCCGGGGGCATCTGCAAACCTCTGTGACGTTTGACGGTGAAATGAATCCAGCGAAGATCGAATCGACGGTTCAAGCGGCCCGCGCACTCTGGCGACGTTGAACTGTTCCAACTCGGCGAGCGGATCAGCGATGCTGCTTTCATCGGTTTTTGGCGATTGATCAGACAGACTGACCGGTTCCGAGGACGAAAAGAACGCGATCGCCAAACCGATCAATGCCAGCGAGAGGATGCCCACGAAAGAGAAACGTCGCATCACGGAACCTCGGTTGGCGTTAGCGTCAATCGCGCAACCATCACGCGGACCGTGATGACTACGCTGTTTATGAACTCTCCCCCTAACGACTGCGACCAGCTTCGATCACCGACGTCAGCCGCTGTTTCATCTTCTGAGCGACTTCTGGGTTTTGATCGATGACATTGTTTTGCTCGGCAATGTCAGCGTTCAAATCGAATAATTGAAACTCGGGGACTTTATGGTTTTCCAGTTTCAGCCGCGTGTTCTTTGTCCTCTTTGAACCGTGCTGCAACAGTTTCCAGTTCCCTTCCCGCAGCCCGTAATTGCCGGCTTGCCCGTTGTCTTGTTGCACCAAGTATTCACGTCCCTTGGCATCGGTTGCACCTAGCAGCGCCCCCGACACGTCGAGGCTGTCCAAGCAACCATTGTCCGGCAATGTTGCACCAGCAAGCGTGGCAAAGCTGGATGCAAAGTCGATCGTGCAGACCATTTCGTCACTGACGCCAGCCGGAATCTTGCCCAACCAACGAGTGATCATCGGCGTGCGAGTACCACCTTCGTACACGTTGTACTTGCCGCCTTGGAATGGACCGGCTGGATCGTGATCGCCATTCTTTTCAACTGCGTCGTCTTTGTAGCCGTCGTCCAAGACCGGACCATTGTCGCTGCAAAAGACGACCAATGTGTTTTCGGCGATTTTCAGTTCGTCCAAGGTGTCCAGCAACTCGCCAACACACCAATCCAGTTCGATGATCGCATCACCGCGCGGCCCCAAACCGCTCTTGCCCACAAACCGTTCATGGACGGCGCGTGGCACGTGCAAGTCGTGCGACGAAAAGAACAGAAAGAACGGCGACTTCTGGTTCGCCTTGATCCAAGTCTTTGATTCCGAGACCCAGCGATCGCTCAAGTCTTGGTCGCGAAAACGTGCAGCATGTCCGCCGGTGTAAAAACCGATCCGGCTGATGCCGTTGTGAATCGTTTGGTTGTGACCATGCGACCAATCCATGGTCAACTCATCGCGATGAGTGATTCCAGTCGGATGATCGGGCGAGGGTGCCTTATTGCCCACCCACAACGGATCAGCCGGATCAAGATTCAAGACGCGGTGATCTTCGACATACACCTGTGGTACTCGGTCATTCGTCGTCGGCAACAGGAAACAATGATCGAAACCAATCTCCAGCGGTCCCGGTTTCAGATCGCCATTCCAGTCGGGCCCAGGATCGCCCAATCCGAGGTGCCACTTGCCGATCACCGCGGTCTTGTATCCAGCACTCTTCAACACCGATGCGACCGTTGGCATTCCGGCAGGGATCAACGCCGGACTGTTTGGCGGCGCGATTCCGGTACCCTTTTCGCGAAACGCATAAGTGCCGGTCAGAAACGAATACCGGGTCGGCGTGCAGGTCGATGCCGAACAGTAACCACTGGTGAAACGCTGTCCTTCGGCTGCCATCCGGTCGATGTTTGGCGTCGAGAAACTCGTCGCGCCGTTACAAGAAACATCGCCATACCCAAGATCGTCCGCCATGATGACGATGATGTTGGGCTGGGCACTGCCCGATTGGTCAGCAGCGTTGACGAACGATGCCGTGCAGCAAACGGCGAGAACAAGAAGCGAGCGAATCATGGGCAAATGGCGGGGCAAAGGGAGTCAATCGATCAAAAGGTCAGTCAAACGATTGTAACTGGTTACAAAGACCGAGACGATCGAATTTGTTCAACCACTCGGGCGGCTACATCACGGCTGTACCGGGTCAATTTCGAGTGACCTGGGCACCACCCCAACATGAACCGAGTGAAGTCGGCCCAAGCGACTGGGTACATCGATCGCCATTCGGATTCAATTTCGCGGTTTATGGTTTCGTCGTTCTTTCCGATAATCCAAGCACGACGG